>NZ_JACGAX010000007.1:0-86597 GCF_020138145.1 Campylobacter sp. RM9334 | reverse complement strand
GAAAGTATAAGGATTTGTTATGATATTTAATGGAGTAAATAATTTTTCAAATACTTATGCAAATACGCTTAATAGTAAAAATTCACAAAATAAAGCAAATGATGGAGCTAGTTTAGAATATCTAAAACTAGCCCAGCAAAAGCTAGAAAACGATCCGACTTATAATCCTTTTAATGATAGAAATTTAGATAAAAGTGAAATACTTAATCTAGCTTTATTTGGAGCATTAGACCCTGATATTGTAGAACAAAGAAAAATAGAATGGGAAAATACTCCAGACATTGATCCAGAAGAATTAGTAAAAACTCTAAATAAACTTTTTAAAAATTTAGATAAATTAACTTCAGATAGCATAAGTAATGAAGAAAAAAATAAATTAATGAAAAGTATTTTTTCTAATACAGATGAAGATTTAAAAATATCGCAATCTAAAGAAGAAATTAAACAAGAAGAAAAAGAAGAACAAACTAAAGAAAAACCTTACGAAGCCATAGAAGTAAAAGGCACAAGCACTCGTGAAAGTATGGAAGATATTTTAAGCAAACTTGATATTCAAAATATCAAAGATGAAAGAGATTTATTAGCTATATTTTTAGCTTATAAAAATGGCGAGAATTTATATGATAAAAGGGTTTAAAATAAAAGAATTTAAAAATCTTAATTTTTATCAAAAGAGTAAAAAATGAAAATTAATTTTAATGATTTAAATCTAAGAAATTGGAATGACGCTTATAAGGATTATCAAAAAGCAAAAACACCAGAAGAAGAGAATAAATACTTAAAAGAATTAAGTGATATTGCTTTATTCAAAGGTCAAAATGATAGTCAAGAAAACAATAATATAAGTAACAATAATGCATCGACAAATATTAGTGATATTTCTATATTTTATGTTTATATGCGAGATTTCGGTTATGCTAGGCTTCATCCTGAGATGTTTATTTCTAAGCTTTTTCAAAACGATGATGAGGCAAAGGATATTAAGGCATTTTTAAAAGAAAATGCCTTAAATAACGATTACACTGCTAATTATGATTATGAGATTAAAGAACTTTTTGCAAGTGATATTAGTGTAGATGAATTTAAGAAAAAATACTTAAAGCGTATAAACGAGCTTAAGCAAGAAAATCTAAAAGATAATATAAATGAAATTAGCGAAGAACTTAAAAAAGATGAGTTTAAACCCATAGAAGTAAAAAGTGATAATATTCGTGAAAGTATGGAAGAGATTTTAAGCAAATTAAATAAAACTGAAATCAAAAATGAAAGAGATTTATTGGCTATATTTTTAGCCTATAAAAATGGCGAGAATTTATATGATAAAAGAGTTTAGATTAAAAGAATTTAAAATCGTAAAAATTAGCATAATTTTAAAACTAATCACAAATTATTATATTTGTTTAATAAGCTAAGGAGTTTAATACAATTAAGGCTTAAAAACTTAAACCCTAATTGTATTTTTAAAATTTTTTAAAATATAATTGTTTTATTACCTGCAATAAATACTTTATCATCAAACACTTTTTCAAGGGCATTTCTTAGCACTAGAGTTTCTATTTTTTTACCTGCTTTTCTTAAATCTTTTGAATTATAAGTGTGATTTACTCTAACTATATCTTGAAAAATAATAGGTCCTTCATCTAAATTATCCGTTACAAAATGTGCACTTGCTCCTATGATTTTAACCCCACGCTCATAAGCTTGTAGATATGGATTTGCACCGATAAATGCAGGTAAAAAAGAATGATGAATATTGATGATTTTATCTTTAAAAGTATTTACAAAATTTGGGCTTAAAATCCGCATATATTTTGCTAATACTATATAATCAACATTGTATTTTTTAATCTCTTGAATTATATCTTGCTCGTAAAGTTCTTTATCTTTGCTAGTATCAATTAGGCTAAAATCTATATCAAATCTTTTCACAAAATCGCTTAAATCGTGATTTGCCATAACTTTTAAGATATTCGCATTTAGTTCATCTTCATAGTTTGCAAGTAGCAAATCCCCTAAACAATGAAGTTCTTTTGATGCTAGGATTATTATGTTTTTCTTTCTTTTTGGGCTAAATGTGATTTGTGCGTCTGTTAAAATCTGTTTTAAATTATTTATAAAATCATCTTTTACACTTTCACTTGAGCTTAAAATCGCTAGAAAATAAAAAGAATTTGTATCGCTATTTACAAATTCATTATTGCTTTCTATATTAAATCCTGCCTTATAAATCTCATTTGAGATAATAGCCACAAGCCCTTTTTTATCAGGGCAAGTGATTTTTAAGATATATTCATTCATAATTTATCCTATGTTATTTAATTCAGCTTTTATTTCATATAATTCATTTTCAGCTTTTTGCATAGCAATTTTGTTTTGTTCTACAACTTGTGCTGGTGCGTTAGCTACGAATTTTTCATTACTTAGCATTTTGTTTAGCTTTTCGTATTCTGCTAGAACTTTTTTATATCTATTTTCTAACTTAGCTTTCATTTCATCAAGTGCTTTGCTATCTACAAAAATAGCGGTTTTTAGGTTCGTGCTAACATTTACGCTAAAGCTTTCTTTAGGATTTTCATCTTGGCTTAATTCTCCTACTTTAGCTAATTTTGCTATTAGTTTTAGATAATATTCATCAAATTTATGTTCGCTTATAATTTGTGCCGGAGCGTTTTTATCAGTAATATTTGCTGTTTTTTTGATACTTCTTAGGCTATTAATCGCTTCTTTGCAAAGCTCGTAGTTTTTGATAATTTGCTCTTCAGTGGTTGAAATTTCATTTATTTTAGGATATTTTTCTACCATAATTGAGCCATTTTCAAAAATACTTGTCCCGCTTAATTTATGATATAAATAATCACTAATAAATGGCATAAATGGACTAAGTAATTTCATAGCGTTTAAAAATACGCTCGCAAGCTCATCTATACTACTCTCATCAGCCTTGCTAAACTCAATTCCATAATCACAAAACTCATCCCATAAAAACTTATAAATATTCATAGCAGCATCATTAAATCTATATTCATCTAAGTTTTTGCGAGTTTCATTTACGCATTTTTGAAATTCTGCGTTTATATAAATACCTAGTGTTGTTTTATAGTTACCTAGTATCTTATAATCCTTACCTTTAAGTAGTAAGAAATTTACCGCATTATAAAGCTTATTTGTGAAGTTACGAACTAAAATCATTCTATCTTCACTCATTCTAATATCTCTTCCTTGAACGGCTAAAAGTGCTAAAGTAAAGCGTAAAATGTCAGCACTATATTTATCAATGCTATCAAGTGGGTCGATTACATTGCCTTTACTTTTGCTCATTTTTTGTCCGTTTTCATCTTTTACAAGTGCGTGAAGATAAATGTCTTTAAATGGGATTTCGCCTAGCTCATTTTCACTTTGAAATAACATTCTGCATACCCAGAAAAATAATATATCAAAGCCTGTAATTAAAAGCGAATTTGGATAAAAGTCTTTTATATCGCTTTCATTCCATAAAGTGCCTTTACCAAAATCGCCATTGTTATAACCTAGAGTTGAAAATGCCCAAAGTCCCGAGCTAAACCAAGTATCAAGAACATCTTTATCTTGAGTGATACTATCGCAGCCACATTTTTCGCATTTTTCTACCTTTCTCTCACTTACATGAATATGTTCGCACTCATCACAATAATAAACAGGAATTTGATGTCCCCACCAAAGTTGTCTGCTGATACACCAAGGGCGTAATTCTCTTAACCAAGCATTAAAGCTATTTATCCAATGAGCTGGATAAAACTTAGCATCACCATTATTTACCTTTTCTATAACTTTTGTTGCGATATCAGTTTTTACAAACCATTGTTTAGAAATATACGGCTCAACGATATTTTTACAACGATAACAATGTCCAACTTGATTTACATAATCTTCAATTTTTTCAATAAAGCCTAATTCGTTTAGTTTATCAACTACTATTTTTCTAGCCTCAAGTCTTTCAAGTCCTTTAAACTCAGCACAATGCTCGTTTAAAATTCCATTTTCATCAAAAATAGTTAAAAACTCTAAATCATGTCTAAGTCCTACTTCATAGTCATTATTATCGTGAGCTGGTGTTACTTTTACAATTCCTGTTCCAAAGCTCATATCAACATGACTATCAGCTATGATTTTTATTTTACGATTTACAATAGGCAGCGTAACTTCTTTACCAACTAAGTGCTTATATCTTTCATCTTCTGGATTTATCATTACAGCAGTATCACCAAAATAAGTCTCAGGTCTAGTAGTTGCAACTACTAAATAATCCTTATCATTTAAAAAATATCTTATATGATAAAGTTTGCCTTTATTTTCTTCATATTCAACCTCAATATCACTTAATGCTCCATCTTTTGTGCACCAGTTTATCATTCTGTTATTTTGCTCTATTAAGCCTTTATTATAAAGGTCCACAAAAGCTTTTTTAACAGCGTTTTGAAGCCCTTCATCCATAGTAAAACGAAGTCTTGAAAAGGCAGGAGTAATGCCTAGTGCTTGCATTTGCTTAACTATAGCTCCACCGCTTTGCTCTTTCCACTCCCATACTTTTTCTATGAATTTTTCACGCCCTAATTCTTCTTTTTTAATCCCTTTTACTAAAAGTTGCTTTTCAACTACATTTTGAGTGGCAATGCCTGCGTGGTCAAGCCCAGGTTGATAAAGCACTTTATAGCCATCCATTCTTTTATATCTTGTAATAATGTCTTGAAGTGTAAAAGTAAGTGCGTGTCCTATATGTAAAACACCTGTAACATTTGGCGGTGGCATCATAATTGCAAAGTTTTTGCCATTTTCTTGAATGTTTTTATTTCCATCTATTTCAAAATAGCCTTTTTGTTTGCAAAATTCATAATAATCTTTTTCAATTTCTTTTGGATTGTAAAAATCGCTCATAAATAATCCTTAAATTAGTGTTTTTTGCCATTTTATTAATTTTTGCTTATTTTTAGGTTATTTTGCTAGACTTTTTGGCTTTTAATTTAATTTGTGGAGATGTTTTGAATAGATTAAATGATGAACAATTTGCGGCGGTTAATACTAGTTTAGGTAGTAATTTGATAATAGCAAGTGCAGGAACAGGAAAGACAAGCACAATAGTTGCAAGGATAGAAAAATTATTAAATGATGGTGCTAAAGCAAATAGCATTATGCTACTTACATTTACAAACAAAGCCGCTCGTGAAATGATAGCAAGACTTGAAAAAAAACTCGGCTCAAGCAAGATAAAAGGCATTGTAAGTGGGACATTTCACGCAATTAGTCTTGAATATCTTAAAAAGCATAAAAACATTCAGCTTAAGCGAAATAGTGAATTAAGAGCCTTGCTAAAAAGTATTTACGAAAAATATTCTCCTAATAAAGATGATTTGTTTGATTATTCATATTTAGCCGATATTTATTCAAGGTTTAATAATACTAATTTAGTTGATGATTTTCGTGGATATTTGAATGCTAATTATGAAGAGCAAGGCGATAATATTAATTTTTATTGCAAAGTTTTAAGCGAATACGAAGAACAAAAAAAAGCTCATAATTATTATGATTTTGATGATTTATTACTAAATGCTAAGGATTTTTTCACAAATGATTATAAAAATGAGCCTTTTTATGAAGTTTTAGTAGATGAATATCAAGATACAAATAATCTTCAAAGTGCGATTTTAGACGCAATCCCTAAAAAATCTCTTTTTTGTGTAGGAGATTATGACCAAAGCATTTATGCTTTTAATGGGGCAAATATAGAAATAATTGGAAGTTTTAAAGACAGATATAAAAATGCTAAAATTTATTCACTCAATAAAAACTATAGAAGCGTTAGCAATATTTTAGAATTTGCAAATAGGGTTATTACAAAAAACGAAAGACTATATCCAAAAGAGCTAATCGTAACTAGAAAAGAAGCTACAAAACCTATTAAATTACATAGTTTTAATCTAGCAAACGAACAATATGAATTCATTGCCAATGATATTTTAAGCAAACTTGAAGCAAACAATAGAGCTGATATTGCAGTGATTTATCGCAATAATTCAAGTGGTGATTTAATGGAAAGAAGCCTAAAGCAAAAGGGTATTAAAATAGCTAGAAAAGGTGGCAGTAGTTTTTATGAATTAAAAGAAATAAATACTCTTATAAATCTAGCTAATTTAACTAATAAAAATAGTGATATTTTAAGCTTTTTAGGGATTTTATTAGAGAGTAAAGGTGTTGGAAATGCTAAGGTAAATATTATTTATAAAGCATTTTTAGAATTAGGAAATGGCTCTTTATTAGAAGGTATTTTAAGACCTATTAAAAAAGATAATTACGATTTTTTAGCTAAAAGCGATGAAGCTTTTGGTCTGTTTGCAAGCACTCAAAATCAAGCTAAGCAAAGTGAGTTTAGCTTTTTAGCAACCGAGTTTAAAAATAATCCTGTTTTATTGTTAAAAGAATTAAAATTTGATAATGTAACCTTTCTTGAAGAACTTTATAAATTCTTAAAAGAAAATGAAAATATTGATAATCCTAGCATTTTATTAAACAATGCTTATTCATCTAAGATTTTTAGCTTGATTATCAATAATCTTGCAGCTAAGCGTTCTTTTAAAGGTGCAAAAATAGTTAATGAGATAAAAGAGCAAAAGCTAGAAAATATTAAAAATAATTGTAAATATATTTTAGACGATGCGAAAAACTATAATACTTTTAAAGAATTTTATGAAAAAACTATTTTAAATATTGATTATGAAAATACTAAAGGGGTTCAGCTTTTAACCGTTCATGCTAGTAAAGGTTTAGAATTTGAAATTGTTTATTTGATTGACTTAGCACAAGGTAGATTTCCAAATCTAAAGCTTAGCAAAAGTGCTGGGGGTATTGATGAAGAGCGAAGATTATTTTATGTAGCACTTACAAGAGCAAAAGATGAGCTTATTATGAGCTGGGCTAAAAGGCAAAAAGAAGATGATAAAACAGATGCAATACGCTCAATTTTTATTGATGAAGGTAAGAAAAATTAAAAGAATTTAAATCTTATTTTAAATTCTTTATTTTTTTAGCATAATTTTTAATTCTTATAGAATTAAGTATCACACAAATTGAGCTAAGCGACATAAAAATGCTAGCAATTAATGGATTTATAAGCCCCATAAAAGCTAATGGAATGCTAATTATATTGTATAAAAAGCTTAATGCTAGGTTTGTTTTTATTAGTCTATAAGTTCTTTTTGCTAATAAATGAGAGTTTTTAATGCCTATTAATTTATTATCAAGCATAATTATATCACATGAATTAAGGGCTAAATTAGTAGCGTTTTTAAAGCTAATTGATACTAATGCTAATTTTAAAGCTAGTGCGTCATTTATGCCATCACCTACCATTAAGACTTTATTATTTTTACTAAGGTTTTGAATTATTTTAAGCTTATCTTCGGGCAAGCATTCACTATATAAATCATCAATTTGTAGTTCTTTTGCTATTTTTTCACAAGGCTTTTGCTTATCCCCTGATAGCATTATTACTTTTATATTTTGCTTTTTAAAATAATTTATTAGTTCTAAAGCATCATCATTTAATTGATTAGAAAATACAAAATGCTCTAAAATCTCATCATTTTTAGCAAAAAACATTTCAGTTTCGTTTTTAGAATTTGCATTAATATTATGATTATTTAATAATTTTGCAGAGCCTAGATAGTATTTATCATTTTCAAATTCTGCAATCACTCCTAAGCCGCTTAATTGTGTGAGCTTCAAGTCTTTTAAACTAGGTTTAGTATCTTTTATATATTCATTTAACGAACTTGCTATGAAGTGATTATTTTTATCTAAAATTGCCTTTAAAATGCTTTTTTCATAATTATTTAGATTTATTTGGCTTAATAATTCTAATTTCGATTTTGTTAAAACCCCAGTTTTATCAAATACAGCTATGTCAATTTTACTAAGATTTTCAATATAATTTGAGTTTTTAAATAATACTTTAAGCTTTAAAGCTTCGTGTAAGCACAAAAGATTTCCAACAGGAGCACTAAGTGCAAGAGCACAAGGACAAGCAATAATTAATAAACTAACGCTTCTAATAATTGCTTCTTGAATATCGCTCATATTATATAAAAAGCACAAAAACGCAATGCTAAAAATCGCATAACAAAAATAAACACCAATTTTATCAGTTAGTTTTTCTAGGTTTGATTTTTTGGTTTTATTTAGTAATTTTGCAAGTTTATTAATATAGCTATCTTGAAAAGTGCAATTTGCTATGTAATCAAAACTAGCACATTCAACCACGCTAGCACTTTTTATAAAATCTCCTTGCTTAATATCAACTAATTCACTCTCGCCTGTAATAGCACTTAGATTTAATCTAGCTTGTAAGCTTTTGCAAGTGCCATCTATTAAGATTTTATCCCCTAAAAACACTCTAATTACATCATCTTTTTTTATTTTAGTAACGCTTATTTTTTCTATTTTGTCATTTTTAACAATATTTACACTAGCGTTTAATAAATCACTTAAAAAATCAATATTTTCTAAAGCTTGTTTATATGATAATTGTTCTAAAAATCTACCTATAAAAACAAAACAAATTATCATAGCTACGCTATCAAAATACACATAAGAAAGTCTTGCAAACATAGCATAAATACTATAAATATAAACCAAACTAGCCCCAAAAGTAACTAGACAATCCATATTTAAAATCTTATTTTTTAAAGCAGAAATTGCGCTCTTAAACATAGATGAAGCACTATAAAAAAGCACAGGAGTACATAAAACAAATTCAGCAAAATTAATAATATCTTGAACGCTTTGCTCCATACTAGAAAAATACCCAGCATATCTTGCGATACTAAGCCACATAATATTCATAACACAAGCAATTGCTACAATTAGTTTTGAATAAAACTCAATATGAGTTCTTTTAGCTTTCATTGTTGTATTTGGATTGTAAGCTAGTGGGATATAGCCTAGAGATATTATTATATTTAATATATCTTTTGCTTTAGTTTTATTAGGATTATATTCTATACTTGCTCTTTTTGTTTGATAATTTATATTAATTTCTAATACGCCTTCATTTTTAAGCAGCATTTTTTCAATAAGCCATACACAAGCTGCGCAATGTAAATTATCTATTAAAATTAAAATTTTTTCATAATTATTTTCTTTTTCTATGAAAAAAGAGTTCTCATCATAAGAAATTTGCTCATTAATTTTAGATAAATTTGAAGCATTTTTATAAAAATCTTCTAAATTATTTTCATTTATGAGATTAAAAACATTTTTACAACCATTACAGCAAAATGCGTTATTGCCTTGAAAAATCATACTATTTTTATCAAAATCTATTTTACAATGAGAGCACTTCAAGATAATTTCCTTTAATTTTATTGACAATTTTATTTTTAATTTATAAAATAATTTTTAATACTTCGTTTTTTACAAATAAGGAAATCAATGGATAAAGATATACAAACAGAACAAAAGCAAGATAAAAAAAATCAAAAAAAGCATATTCCAGTAGATGGATATAAAATAGAAGAATTAAAACTACTAACTCTTGAAAAACTAATAGAAATCGCAAACGAAGCTGGTGTTGAAAATCCAATGGAATTTAGAAGACAAGAGCTAATGTTTGAAATATTAAAAGCTCAAACAAAAAAAGGTGGCTTTATACTCTTTACAGGTATTTTAGAGATTAACCAAGAAGGTTACGGCTTTTTAAGAGCTATGGATGCGAATTTAAGTGATAGTGCAAACGATGCTTATGTTAGCAATTCACAGATTAAAAAATTTGCTTTAAGAGTGGGTGATATCGTAACAGGTCAAGTAAGAGAGCCAAGAGAACAAGAAAAATATTATGCACTTTTGAAAATTGAAGCGATTAATTATTTACCTTTAGCAGAAGCTAAAAAAAGAGCTTTATTTGATAACTTAACTCCAATTTTTCCAACAGAAAAATTACAACTTGAATACGACCCTTTAAAGCTAACGGGTAGGGTGCTTGATTTATTCACACCTATTGGAAAAGGTCAGCGTGGATTAATAGTAGCACCACCTAGAACAGGAAAAACTGAATTAATGAAAGAATTAGCAACTGCAATTGCTAAAAATCATCCTGAAAGCCAACTAATAGTGCTTTTAATTGATGAGCGACCTGAAGAAGTAACTGATATGCAAAGATGTGTAAAAGGTGAAGTTTTTAGCTCTACATTTGATCAACCTGCATTAAATCATGTGCGTGTGGCTGAACTTGTGATTGAAAAAGCTAAGCGTTTAGTAGAAATGGGTAAAGATGTAATAATCTTACTTGATAGTATCACAAGACTTGCTCGTGCTTATAATACTGCAACTCCTAGTAGTGGTAAGGTTTTAAGTGGTGGTGTTGATGCAAATGCACTTCATAAGCCAAAAAGATTTTTTGGAGCTGCTAGAAATATTGAGCATGGTGGAAGCTTAACAATAGTTGCAACTGCTTTAATTGATACGGGTTCAAGAATGGATGATGTGATTTTTGAAGAATTTAAAGGAACAGGAAATAGTGAAATCGTTCTTGATAGAAATATTTCAGATAGAAGAATATATCCAGCTATAAATATTACAAAGAGTGGAACGAGAAAAGAAGAATTATTACAAGGGCCAATTAATTTACCTAAGATTTGGGCAATTCGTTCAGCTATGAATTCTATGGAAGATGTAGAAGCGCTTAAATTTTTATATGCAAAAATGCTAAAAACTCAAAATAATGAAGAATTATTGTCAGGATTAAATGAATAATATGCAAAATTTATCACTTAAATATCGTCCAAAAAATTACGATGATTTAGTAGGACAAAGTGCTGTTAGTAAGAGTTTAAAATATGCACTAGATAGTAAAAACATAGCTAATGCTTATCTTTTTTCTGGTCTTCGCGGGAGTGGAAAGACTAGCTCTGCTAGGATATTAGCAAAAGCACTAAATTGTGAGCGTGGGATTAGCTCAAAACCTTGCGGAATGTGTGCTAGTTGCGTTAGTAATGATGGAATAGATATTTATGAGCTTGATGCGGCTAGTAATCGTGGTATTGATAGTATTCAAGATTTAATAGAAAATACAAAATATGCACCACTTCATTCAAGATTTAAGATTTTTATAATTGATGAAGTGCATATGCTTACTCGTGAAGCCTTTAATGCGCTTTTAAAAACACTTGAAGAACCACCTAGTCATGTTAAATTTATTTTAGCAACAACCGATGTGCATAAATTACCAGCTACTATTTTAAGCAGGGTTTTACATTTTAGATTTAAAAAAATTCCTTTACAAGATATTGTAAGTAGAATGGAATTTATATTAGCAAATGAGCAAATTCCTTATGAAAAAGAAGCTTTAACTCTTATTGCTAGAAGCGGTGGCGGGTCTTTAAGAGATAGTCTTACTTTATTAGAGCAAGGCATAATTTATTCTCAAAGAAAACTTAATAAAGAAAGCATAGCTTTAATGCTAGGTTTAATAGAGCCAAATATTATAAAGCAATTTTTTGCTGATGTTTTAAGCTCAAATGATAATGGTATTTTTAGATTTTTAGAACTTGCTAAATCTTATGAAGCAAGTGTAGTAATTGATGAGATGAGTTCTTTTTTAAAAGATAGTTTTGCTAATAAAAATCCAAATTTTTCTTTAATTTTATACGATAGATTTTTTCATATTTTAGCAAAGGCTAAAAATATGACAAAGATTAGCGATGATGATGAATTTATTTTATACATTTTAGCATTTATGCTAAAAGACGCTACAAAATTAAAAAGTATAGATGAAGATTTAAAAGTAGAAAATACAAATAAAAACGAGCAAGATTACTTAAATTTTGTAACTATGATTGCTAAAAGAGATTATAAATTAGGAGAAATATTTAAAGAATGTGCTTCTTTTGTAAGTTTTGATGGTAGTGAGTTTTGTATTAAAATCAACCCTAAAAATGAAGAAGATAAGCAGTATTTTAAACAATATTACACAAGCGTTGTAAAGAATGTATTTGCTAGTATCTTTAATGATGCAAAATTAGTTTTAATTAGCGATTTAACGAAACAAAATGTAAAAAATGAAGCAATAAAAGAAGAAAATAATTATCCTAAAATAAATAATACTAATTTTGAAAATAATTCAAGCAAGAATTTAAAACAGGAATTTCAAAATAATTACAATACTTATGAAGAAGAGATTAAATATCCTGAGTATCAAAGCGATGATTTTTTAGATTCTAATATGGCTTTTGAAGATGAAGATAATATTTATGAAATACCAGATGATATTTTAGAGCAATACGAACCTGAACTTCAAAATATTTTATTTGAATCATTAGTAAAAATTAAAATAGAAAATGATACTTTAGAATTACATGTAATGCCGCCTTATAATGAGAAAGAAAAGGCTATTTTAAGAGATAATATTAAAAATGTTTTAGCTAAATGTAGTGCATTTTTTAAAACTAAAAATGCAAAAATAATCAATGCAGAGCTAGATAAAAAAAAACTTCATTAGAAACTAAACCTAATGAGTTTAATAAAGAGCAAGATTTTAATACATCTAGGCATTTAGGTGAATTAGAATTATCTAAATTTGTAATAGAGCCAGACATACAAGAAGAAACTAGTATTAATTTAGAAATAAAAGCTAATGAATTTAATAGAGAACAAGATTTTAATATATCTAGGCATTTAGGCGAATTAGAATTATCTAAATTTGTAATAGAGCCTGAAAATATTGAAGAAAAAAATATAAATTTAGAAATAGAGCATTTAAAATTAAGTAAAGAACAATTAGAAATTAAGAAAAAATTAGATTTAATTACAAATGCTTTAGGACCTTTAAGTGAAAATAGACCTTGAAAAATAATGTTAATTTGATATAATCACAACTTTACTTTTCTTGGGGCTGACTAGGTTTCGACAGGATTAGTAAGGGATTAGCTGCATGCCGTGTTGCTACGTTAAACGCTAAATTAAAATTAAACGCAAACAAAAAAGAATTAGCTCCTGCTTACGCTTACGCTGCGTAAGTTCAGTTGAGCCCTGCGATGCTTAAAGCTTGTAATAGCATTAGCGGGTCATCATTCAAGCTAGTTTAAAGTTTTGGCTAGACTTTAAATAAAATAAAAGCCTTAGTTTTTGCTAAAGTCGTAAGCTGCACTTGGCAAAAATGAATTTAAGCAGCCTACTAAGCATGTAGACGCTGGTTTTGAGCTAGTTTTGGACTGGAGTTCAAATCTCCACAGCTCCACCATTCTTATTTTTTATCATCTTTTTTTGTTAAAATCAAACAAGTACTTTAAATAATTTAACTTTTTTTAATGTTAAAGCTTTAAAAGAATATAAATAGTTTTAGATATCAAATGATTATTGGGTTTGAATGTAAATTATAAAAATATAAAGTATTAAAATGGTTTAATAATGTTTAGTTTAACAAATATTATTACCTATAAAATCCTAAGTATTTTTTATATAAGTGATATATTTTACAAGAAAAATAAAATATTTTAATTTTGTAATTTGCCACTTGCAAAGTTCTAAGAGCTTCTTTAAAAATTTCATCAGCTAAAACAGCGTCTTGGTATTTTTTACTTTTTTTAGCTTGAAGACATAAAAAATCATGAATTACTACTGCTGATAAGTATTCTGGAGAATTTGGTGGAAAGAAACTCCAAAATATTCTAGGTATATTTGCTCCATTTGTAACAAATCCCTTTGGTATTATGATGGTTTGATTTTTGCTTTCATATTTATATTCAAAAGCTAATTCAAATTTATTTTTATCTATTGGTTTTACTACAACTCTTGTCATTTTACTCTAAAGACTGCAAAAATATATCTTTTGCATGAATATATGTTGTATCAAAGACTTTTATATTTTTAAAATCATTTTCGTTAATTAATAGTGCAATTTCAGTGCAAGCTAATAAAATTCCTTCAACATTATGTTTATTTATAATATTTATGAAAGTTTCTTTACTATTTTGTTTGATAACATTAAAGCAAAGTTCATTGAAAATAATATCATTAATAGTATTTATATCACTATTATTTGGGGTAATTACATTTATTCCTTTTAACTCTTTTTTATAAAAGTCTTCTTGCATAGTGTATTTAGTGCCTAGTAATAAAATATTTTTTATATTATTATGATTTAATTCTTTAAGGCTTGAATGGGCTATATGAATAAATCTAGCTTTTAAATCTTTTTGCAAATCATTTGCAATTTTATGCATAGTATTTGTACAAAGTGCAATTATGTTTGCTCCAGCCTTTTCTAATCTTTTTGCTTCCTTATTTAATAATTCTCCTGCTTTTTGCCATTCGTTATTGTGTTGAAGTTCTTCAATCTCATCAAAATCTACGCTTGATATTAAAATCTTTGCACGAGATAAAGAATTGTAATGAGCTTGGCTAAATTCATTTATTAATTTATAATAAGTTATTGTGCTAGCATAGCTCATCCCACCGATTAGGCCTATTATATTAACCTCTTATTGCGGCATTGATTAAGTCTATAAAACCATCTACATTAAGACTAGCTCCACCTACCAAAACCCCATCACAAAGTCTTTTAATATCAGCGATATTACTAGAATTTACACTACCACCATATAAAATACTTTGCTTAGTTTTTGAGCGTAAAAAGCTCATAATATTTTCAATATCTTCTAATTTTGCAGCACTTTTACCAATACTATAAATTGGCTCATAAGCTAATATTAGTTTATCATATTGCAAATCTATTTTATTTAGTTGTTTATTTAAAAAATCTATGCTTTTATTTTGTTCGTAAGTAGAGTAATCTTCTCCTATGCAATAAATAATTTTTAAATCATTTTCAGCGCAAAATTCAAATTTTTTTGCTAGAAATTCATCTGTTTCGCCTAAATTTCTTCTTTCACAATGTCCTAAAATAATTGTTTTAATTCCAAATTCTAGCAAATGATCTAGTCCAATTTCTCCAGTAAAAGCTCCACTATGAGTTGGATATATATTTTGGGCAGCTTGAATGAAACTAAATTCACTATCAATAAATGAAGTTGCACTTGGAGCTACAATTACTTCAAGATTAGTAAAATCACTAAATCTTAAATAAGCATTAAGTTTTTTAGCGTATTCAGCAAAACCTTTTCTAGTATGATTACATTTAAAATTTGCGGCAATTATCATTAATATTCTTCCTTTAATATAAGTGGTTTTATAGCAGGTAATTCCTTACCTTCAATTAGTTCTAAACTAGCACCACCGCCAGTAGAGATAAAACTAAAATCATCAGCATCTCCTGCACGATTAATAACATCAGCAGTGTCTCCACCACCAGCAACGCTAGTAGCATAAGAATCGCTTATATAATGGCTCATTTTAAAGCTACCTTTTGAGAATTTATCAAACTCAAATACCCCCATAGGTCCATTCCACCATATAGTTTGAGCGTCACTTAAAATTTCTTTAAATAAAATTGAGCTAGCAGGTCCAATATCAAGCCCCATCCAACCATTTGGTATTTCTTGAACGCTTACTTTTTTTACTACACTATCATTTGAAAAGCTTTGTGCAGCAAGAACATCAACAGGTAAATATAATTTAACGCCTAGTTCTTTTGCAGTTTGCATAATTTGTTTAGCATCTTCAATTAGCTCTTCTTCTACAATTGAATTTCCTATATTTAATCCGTTTGCTTTAAGGAAAGTAAAAGCCATTCCGCCACCAATTATTATCTTATCAACTTTAGGAAGTAGATTGTGTAAAGCTTGTAATTTTCCACTAACTTTACTACCACCAACAACAGCAACAAAAGGTCTAGCAGGAGATTTTAATAAATCTTGTGCGAAATTAAATTCTTTTTGCAATAAAAACCCAGCGCAAATTTCTTTTGCAAATCTAGTAATTGCTTCTACACTTGAATGTGCTCTATGACAAACTCCAAAAGCATCATTACAATACACATCACACATTGAAGCTAAACTCTTAGCCAAATCTTCATCGTTTTTTGTTTCACCTTTTATAAATCTTAAATTCTCTAGTAGTAAAATTTCACCTTTTTTTAAGTTTTTAGCTTTGTTTTGAGCGTCTTCTCCGATTATATCGTTTGCCATTATAACTTCAGTTCCAAGAAGTTTTGATAATCTTTTTGCAACTGGCTTTAAAGAATATTTATCACTTATTTCTTTTGGTCTACCCAAATGACTCGCAAGAATCACTCTAGCATCATTATCAAGGCAATATTTAATAGTTGGAATTGCAGATTTTATTCTTCTATCATCACTAATGTTTCCAAATTCATCTTGTGGGACATTAAAATCACATCTAATAAAAACACATTTATTTACTAAATCTACATCTTTTATGGAAATTAAAGGCATATTATTTCTCCTTGCTAATATATTGAGCTAATCTATTTAATTGATATGAATATCCGTATTCATTATCATACCAAGCTAGAACTTTTACAAAATCTTCATCAATTATTTGAGTTAAATCAGGGACAAATATACATCCATAAGTGCTAGTACAAAAATCACTTGAAACGCAGCAATCGTAATCAATTGCTAGAATTTCATTCATTGTTTTACTTGCTTTTATAAAAGTTTCATTTATTTCATCTTTTGTAGTTTTTTTATCTAACAATAAAGTTAAATCAAGCATTGATACATTTGCTAAGCTAGTTCTAACACTTTGACCATCAACTTTACCTAAAAGGTTAGGTATAACTTTACCTATTGATTTTGCTGCACCTGTGCTTGATGGGACTAGATTTAGTGCTGCTGCGCGACCCCTTCTAATGTCTTTAGGGCATTTTGTATCACATAGTTCTTGAGTTGCTGTATATGCGTGAATTGTATTCATTAAAGCTTTTTTAATACCGAAATTTTCATCTAAAACTTTTGCCATTGGTGCAAGGCAGTTTGTTGTGCAACTTGCATTTGAAATAATAGCTTCGCCGTTATATTTAGTGTGATTTACATCCATTACAAACATAGGTGTATTATCTTTTGGTGGTGCTGACATAATTACTTGTTTAATACCATTGTCTAAATATGCTTTAGTTTTTTCTTGTGTTAAAAATGCTCCCGTGCATTCAAAAACTAAACTAGCTCCATATTTAGCAAAATCAATATTTTCAATTTCTCTACTTCTAATTATTTGAATTCTTTTATTTCCTACTATTAAAATATCTTCTCCATCATTGTCAATTTCTTGATTGAAATTCCCATGAACACTATCGTATTTTAGAAGGTATTTAATACTTTTCATATCCCACGAGCAATTTATTGCTACTAAATTCATTTTGTTTTCATTAAGAATTATTCTACTAAGACATCTACCAATCCTACCAAATCCATTAATCGCTACATTTACTCCCATTTTTAACCCTTTATTTAAAAAATTTGAGATAATACTAATAAAAAAAGGTTAAGAGATTTTGAAAATAGCAATTTTTGGTGGTAGTTTTGACCCAGTTCATTTAGGTCATGAAAAAGTAGTAAAAGCAGCTTTAGATACATTAGATATTGATAAATTAATAATATTGCCAACATATATTAGTTTATTTAAAAATAATTTTAATGCTAGTCCAGAACTTAGATTAAAATGGCTAAAGAGCGTGTTTGTTGAAAGTGATAAATTATTAATAAGTGATTATGAAATATCTCAAAATGAGCCAGTTCCTAGTTTTAAGAGTGTTATGTATTTTAAAAATTTACTAAATTCTAGCTTAATTTATTTTATAATAGGGGCTGATCATTTAAAAACTTTACATAAATGGCATAATTTTGATGAATTATCTAAAAATGTCGTTTTTGTTATAGCTAGTAGGGATAATATTTTTATACCAGATAATTATTTAAGACTTGAAATAAATGAAGATATTTCTTCAAGTTTTATAAGAAATAATTTGATTTTGGAAAAAGTAAATCCTAAAATTAAAGATGAAGTAAAAGAATTTTATAAAGGAAAGTAATGAATAGAAATGAAGATATTATTAAGCTTTTAGATGAAAAAAAAGCAGAGAATGTTGAGTTGATTAATATTAAAGGAAGTGAATATTTTGTAGATGAAGTAATTATTGCAACTATGATTTCTACTAAACAATCTTTTGCAATAATTGAAGATATTAAAGAATTGTTAAAAAAACATAATAGTAAAGTTTATTATGAAGAATGCACTGATGATTGGAGTGTTCTTGATTTAGGAGATTGTTTAATTCATTTAATGAGCCCTGCTTATAGAGATAGATATCAGATTGAAAAATTCTTACTTGAGTTTAAGCGTTAAAAATTTTTTTGTAGTATCGCGTTTATCAATTAAGGAGAAATCATTATGGCTAAAAGAATTTTAATTAAGTTTTCAGGTGAAGCTTTGGCTGGAAAGCAAGGCTTTGGAATAGATACTCATATTTTAAAGTTTATTGCAGGACAAATTAAACAATTAGTAGATGCTGGAACTCAAGTAGGAATTGTTATCGGTGGCGGTAATATTATTCGTGGAGTTAGTGCTGCTAAAGATGGGATAATTAAGCGTGTTAGTGGCGATCATATGGGAATGTTATCTACCGTGATAAACTCAATTGCTATGCAAGAAGCGTTAGAAGGTTGTGGAATTAGTGTAAGAGTTCAGAGTGCTATTCAAATGGAAGCTTTTTGCGAAACTTATATTATGAGAAGAGCGCAAAGACATTTAGAAAAAGGTAGAGTTGTAATTTTTGCAGCAGGAACAGGTAATCCATTTTTTACTACTGATACTGCAGCAGTTTTAAGAGCTATTGAAATTAATGCTGAAATGATTATTAAAGCAACAAAAGTTAATGGTGTATATGATAAAGACCCTATGAAATTTGAAGATGCAAAAAGATATAATGAATTAAGTTACGAACTTGCTATGGGCGATGATATTAAGGTAATGGACGATACAGCAATAGCACTTGCTAAGGATAATAAATTACCAATAGTAGTTTGCAATATGTTTGAAGAAGGCAATATTTTAAAAATTATTAAAGATGATTTTAGCAATTGCTCAATCGTAAAAAATTAATTAAAAGGAATAAAATGAGAACTGAACAAGTAGCAGCAAAAGCATTAGAAAAAGTAGGAAATGATAGATATATTCTATCTTTAATAGTAGCTAAAAGAGCTAGAGAATTAAGTGATGGTGCTGAACCTTTAGTAAAAGTTGAAAAAGGAAAAATGAAATTTACTGATATAGCAATGTTAGAAGTTGCTGAAGAAAAAATTATATTTGATGGTGTAATAAACGAATAAAAAAATGAAAAATATTCTAAGTTTTGAAACATTATTAGAAGACATTAAGCATTGTAATGATTTAAATAAAGCACGGGAATTATTGTATTCACTTTTTTCAAGCACTCCTATGCTTGAAAAAGCTTTAGATTTTTGTATAAAATCACATGAAGGACAATTTAGAAAAAGTGGAGAACCTTATTCTATTCATCCTATTTTAGTTGCGTGTTTTGTAGCTTTCTTTTCAAAAGATGAAAGTATGATTTTAGCAGCACTTTTGCACGATGTTGTAGAAGATACCGAATGCACTCAGGAAGAACTTGTAAAAATGTTCGGACATTCTGTGGGTATTTTAGTTGAAGGTATGACTAAAATAGTTGAGATTAGGGGAGATAATTTAGCTAGTTCAGAATCAAACGAAAAACTTAGAAAATCAGCAATGACTTTTAGAAATATGCTAATGGTTAGCATTGAAGATAGTAGGGTATTGCTTGTTAAATTATGTGATAGATTGCATAATATGCTAACTCTTGATGCGTTAAGAGAAGCAAAACAAAAAAGAATAGCTGAAGAAACTCTAATGGTATATGCACCAATTGCACATAGGCTAGGAATTTCTAGTATTAAAAATTACTTAGAAGATTTAAGTTTTAAATATTTAATGCCAGTAGAATTTAAAGAAATAGCAGATTATTTAAAGGCAAATAATGTGCAATTACAATTAACATTAAATGATTTTATTGAAAAAATAATTAATTTAATGCGTGATAACGGATATATTGAAGATGTAGATTTTAAAATAGAAAAAAGAATAAAACATGTATATTCTATTTTTTTAAAAATGCAAAGAAAAGGCGTTAGTATTGAAGAAGTGCTTGATTTATTGGGTATTAGAATTTTAGTAAAAGATGTTAAAGATTGTTATATAGTTTTAGGGCTTTTACATGTGCATTTTAATCCACTTGCTTCAAGATTTAAAGACTATATTGCCTTACCTAAGCAAAATGGTTACCAAACAATCCATACTACTTTATTTGACGCGCAATCAATAATAGAAGCACAAATTAGAACATATAAAATGCACGAAACTGCAGAACTTGGAATTGCAGCACATTGGAAATATAAAAATGATAAAGAAGACTATAAAGCTGATTGGGTAAATGATATAGCAACCAATAGTTCTTTAGAAGAAAAAGACAATGATTTGGCATTTTATGAATACGCAAAAGATAGTTTATATGTTGAAGATATTGCGGTTTATTCTCCAAAAGGAGAGATTTTTACATTACCTAGAGGTTCTACTGCTCTTGATTTTGCTTTTGAAGTTCATTCACAAATTGGTCTTAAAGCAAGTCACGCTTATATAAACAGAGTAAAATCTCCATTGCTTACAAGTCTTAAAAATGGGGATATTGTAAGAATTGAGATAGATGATAACGCAAAACCAAGATGTTCTTGGCTTGATAGTGTGGTTACTGCTAGAGCTAAAGCTATGATTAAATCACATTGCAAGCAAAGAATTTCAAGTATAGACCAAAAAGCTGGGTTAAGAATTTTGCAAACTATTTTTAGTGCTGATGAAGACAAAATAAATACTTGGATTGCAAATGAAAAATTATCAAAAAATGTTAAAAAATGCACTACAGATAATATTACTTTAAGTAAGGTTATAGATAGTCTTAAAAAATATTCAAAAAGAATTTGGCTAGTTAAAAATTATGATTTAAAAAAACAAAGAATAGAAAATCTTGTTGTATATTCAAACTACAAAATAAATAATGTGGATTTTGATTATTGTTGTAACCCAAAAAGAGGTGATGATATAGTTGCTTTTAAACATAATCATTCTGTTACAATTCATAATAAATTATGTGAAAGAGCAAGTAAATTAATGGAAGATTCTAAAGAAGAAATGGTGCTAATTAAATGGTCTAAGCATGCTCCTAAAAATTATAAAATGATTTTTTCTTTAGAGAATAAAAAAGGCACATTATTAGCATTATTAACAGAATTACTAAAACTACAAATCAATGTTAATAGTATTAATATTACAAAAAATGCTGATAGTTTATTGGAGTATTTTGAAATAGTTTTTGAAGTACCTGATAATCAAAATATAGAAATAGCAAAAGAAAAAATCAAAACAAAATGTAAAATCTATGAGTTTATATCATTAAAAGACGCTTATAGTGAATAAAGGATAAAGATGAATTTGAATGAAATTTATAATGATTTAGAACGCGGTGTATCAGAATTTATTGATTTAGAAAAAATTAAGAATTTGATTAAAAATTACTATGAAAAGGGCGAAGTATTTTATGTAAAAGCTGGGTTTGACCCAACTGCACCTGATTTACATTTAGGTCATAGTGTTATTTTAAACAAAATGAGATTTTTACAAAATCATGGTGCTATAGTTCAATTCCTAATAGGAGATTTCACTGCTCAAATAGGTGATCCAACAGGCAAAAGTGCTACTAGAAAACAATTAAGCAAGGAAGAAGTTTTAAAAAATGCAAAAACTTATGAAGAGCAAGTTTTTAAAATTTTAGATAAAGAAAAAACTGAATTAAAATTTAATTCAACTTGGCTTAATGCTTTAGGAGCAGTTGGTATAGTTGAACTTACATCAACTTTTAGTGTAGCTAGAATGCTTGAGCGAGATGATTTTACAAAAAGATTTAAAGAACAAAGCCCTATATCAATTAGCGAATTTTTATATCCACTTTTACAAGGTTATGATAGCGTTGCATTAAAATGTGATATTGAAATGGGTGGAACTGACCAAAAATTTAATTTATTAATGGGTAGAACATTACAAAGAACCTATAATACAGGTAAAGAACAAGGTATTATAATGTTACCGCTTTTAGTAGGTCTTGATGGTGTTAATAAAATGAGTAAGAGTTTGGGTAATTATATCGGAGTTAGTGAAGAACCAAATTCTATGTATGCAAAATTACTTAGTATAAGTGATGAATTAATGAAAGAATATTACAATCTTTTAAGCTTTAAGACAACAAAAGAAATTAATGATATTTTTGACAATATTAAAAACAATACTCTACATCCAAAGGTTGCTAAAGAAAATTTGGCTTTAGAAATAGTTGAGAGATTTTGGGGTAAAGATTTAGCAATTAATGCGAAAAATGAGTTTGATAATATTCATAGTAAAAATGAAATTCCAAGTGATATTGCGGAGTTTAATTTTAATGAAGAACAATGGATTATAAAACTAATGCAAGATACTAATTTGGCAAGTTCAGGCAGTGAAGCAAGAAGAGCTATAAAAGCTAATTCTGTAAGTGTTAATGGAGAAAAAATTAGCGATGAACAACTAAAATTAAGCAATGGTGAATTTATAATTCAAGTTGGAAAAAGAAAATTTGCAAAAGTAATAATAAAAGGATAATAATGAGCTTACCAGAATTAAAAATAAGAAATTTTACATTAAAAGTGCCGGTATTTCAAGGAGGTATGGGACTTGGAATAAGTTGGGATAAATTAGCTGGTAATGTTAGTTTAAATGGAGCTTTAGGTATTATTAGTTCGGTTGGAACTGGGTTTTATGAAAATAGAGCACATATTAACAAAGAGCTAAATGGCAAACCTTATGGAAGTGAGAATTTTTATTCTACAAAAGGACTTAATGCTGTAATTACTAATGCTAGAAAAATCTGCAATGACTCACCATTAGGCTGTAATATAATGCACGCGTCAAACGAATATGAAAGAATAGTAAAAGACGCTTGCAATGTTGGTTTTAATGCAATTATTAGTGGTGCAGGATTACCTACAAATTTGCCAGAATTTACTAAAGACTTTCCTGATGTTGCATTAATTCCTATTGTATCATCAGCAAAAGCTCTTAAAATAATTTGTAAAAGATGGACTCAAAGATACGATAGATTGCCTGATGCAGTTGTTCTTGAAGGGCCTTTAAGTGGTGGTCATCAAGGATTTACATACGAGCAATGTATAGACCCAAATTATCAATTAGAAAAATTAATTCCTGAAGTAAGAGCTGAACTTAATGAATGGGGAGATAATATTCCTTTAATTGCAGCTGGTGGAATTTGGAATAAAAATGACATTTTAAATGCTATTAGTTTAGGTGCAAATGGGGTTCAAATGGGAACAAGATTTATAGGAACTTATGAATGTGATGCTGCACTTGAATTCAAACAAGTATTATTAGATGCTAAAAAAGAAGATATAGAATTGTTAAAAAGTCCTGTTGGCTATCCTGCTCGTGGTATTAGAACAAACCTTCAAAAAATGATAGAAGAAGGCACTGCTCCTAAAATTTCTTGTATAGCAAATTGTGTTGCACCATGTGAGCGTGGTAGGGGCGCTAAAAAGGTAGGATATTGTATTGCCGAAAGACTTTATGATGCTTATAGTGGAAAAAAGGAAAGTGGATTATTTTTTACAGGTGCTAATGGATATAGATTAAATAAGTTAATTAGTGTTAAAGAGTTGATTGAAAAATTAGTTAATGGTGAAGATGAATAAAATCTTACTATTATTACTAAGCGTTGTTTTGTTTGCTAGTAGTTTAAATGAAGAATTTGTTAATTTTGATAAGAGTTTTTTATTATCTAGCAAAACAGAACAATTAGCAATTCATCAGAGATTAAAAACTATATATATTAAAAGTATAATTTCTGATGATATTGATACCAAAAAAGAAGTTTTAAAAAGAATTATTTTAAGTTCAAAAACATTAAAACTTGACTCATCTACATATCAAAAAGAATTACAAGATTTAGGTATTAATCCTAATAAGATTTCATTTAATAACACAAATAATACTGATGCAAAAAAGACTAAAGATATAGCTAAAGAGCAAAAATCAATTAATACTCAAAATACCAAAACACAAAATACTAAAACTACAACAAATACTTTAAATTCTAAAAATATAAATAGTCAAAATAAGCCAGAAACAAAACAAGAAGAAGTAAAAAAAACTTATATAACTAAAATTAATAAGGCAAATAACACAATAGAAATATCATTAAAAGGAGATTTTGATAATAATATAAAAAGTATTATCTATAATACAAAAGAATTAAAAAATAAAATATTGGAATTTAATGCTGCTTTAGATATAGGAAAACAAAATTTCATAGATAAAAATTATGAAGTAAGTTTGGTTCAATTTAATCCGGAAAAAGTAAGATTTGTATTAAGGTCAAAATCTGATTTGAAATTAGATTATAAGATTGATAATAATGTTTTACTTATTACTATAGATGGTAATTTGCAAGAGCAAAATAAGCAAGAAAATACTACTCAAATAAAAAAATCTTTAGTTGAAGATAAAAAAGAATTAGATAATAATACTAAAGTAAATAATAATGCAAAAAACGTTACTACTAACTATAAAAACAAACAAGAAAGTAATATAAATACGAAGCTAGATAGTAATGATAATGCTGCAAATAATATTGTAAATGATAAAAACAAAAAACCTATAACAATTACAAAAGCCGTTAAAAAAGATAATGGTGTTTTATTGACTTTAAACAACTCTTTATCAAATGATGATATTAAAACTTTTAGCTATAACAACAATCAAATTTTAGAATTTGACGCAGTTTTAAATGGTGGTAGGAAAAATTATGATTTTAAAACATACTCTATTAGTGTTTTACAATTTAATCCTAAAAAGGTAAGAGTGGTTTTATACTCTAAGAATACTAAAAAAATATTTTTTAATATAAATAATAATTCTTTAGAAGTAAGCACTGATGAGATTAGTGAAAAAGTTGAAGTTGGATTTAAAAAATCAAATTTATTAATTACTTTAGACGCAGGTCATGGTGGAAAAGATGTAGGTGCAACTGCTTTTGGCAGATATGAAAAAAACATTACTCTATCAATAGTTCTAAAATTAGAAAAAGCTCTAAAAAACAAAGGGTATAAAGTATTTTTAACAAGAAAAAAAGATGTTTATATAAATCTAAGAGATAGAACTAAAATGGCAAATGATAAAAAAAGTGATTTATTTATAAGTATTCACGCAAATTCTATCGGGGATAAGACAAAATTTGATAAAATATATGGAATTGAGACATATTTTCTCTCTCCAGCTAGAAGCGAAAGAAGTAAAAACGCAGCTGCAATAGAAAATAAAAGTGATATTGAAGAGATGAATTATTTTTCTAAACAAACTTTTTTGAATTTTTTAAATAGAGAAAAAATTATTTCATCTAATAAGTTAGCTATTGATATACAAGGTGGTATTTTAAATAATATACCTAAGGGATATTTAAAGCGAGATGGTGGAGTAAAAGAAGCTCCTTTTTGGGTTTTAGTTGGTGCTTTAATGCCTGCTGTTTTGATTGAAGTTGGCTATATATCACATCCTATTGAAGGTAAAAATATCGCAGATAGTGCTTATCAGGATTATTTGGTAAATGGTATTGTAAATGGAATTGAGAGTTATTTTGTTAAAAACAAATAAGGAAGTTTTATGAAAAAGGCGAATTGGATTTTAAAAAATGATGAGATTTTTTCTTTAGATTTTGATGATTTTTATTACAACATAAAAGAACCTTTAAAAGAAAGAAATGGAATTTATATAGATAATGCTTTTAGTAACGCATTTAATAAATTAACCATTTTAGAACTTGGTTTTGGATTGGGTTTAAATTTCTTTTTAAGTGCAAAAAGAGCTATTGATTTAGGCATAAAACTCCATTATGTAGCGATTGAAAATTATTACCAAAGTATTGATGACATAAGATATTTTTGTAATAAATTTGGTATAGAGTTAAATAATAATTTTATTAATGATTATCCACCTTGCAAAGATGGAATTTATAGAATAGAATTTGATGGGGTTGTTCTTGACTTGGTATTTCAAGATGTAAATATTGCTTTAAAAGATTTAGATTTTTTAGCTGATGTTGTATATGCTGATGGTTTTTCTCCTAATAAAAATAAAGAAATGTTTTCTAAAGAGACTTTAAAATATGTCAAAAAGCTATTAAAATTAACTGGTAAATTGGTTAGTTATAGTTCAAATTCTGATTTTAAAAAATCTTTAATTGAATTAGGATTTGAAATACACGATATTAATTTGGGAATAAAAAGAGAAAGCACTCTTGCTATATTAAAACATAAAGATTTGCAAGATGATATAGAAGGATATTTTCATAAAAATTATTTAGAAGTTAATAATATAGCAATTATTGGTGGTGGTATTGCAGGCGCTACAATAGCTTATGAACTATCAAAGTTAGGTAAAACTATTAGTGTATTTGAGCAAAGCCATACTTTAGCAAATGAAGGAAGCGGAAATAAAATAGGGTTATTAACAGCATTAATTCAAAATCCATCAAGTTTGTTAGGAGAATTTAGTCAGTTTTCGTTTTGGCATAGCTCAAAATTTTATAAAAAATTAGGCTATAGCTTAGAAGGGATATTAGAGCACGCATATACTGATGAATTAAGAGAAAGATTTAAACTACAAAAGGATAATCCATTAATTAAATTACATTTTGATTTTGCATATTTAAAAGATGGTGGGACATTAGAACCCTGTAAATTAGTTCCTAAAATTTTTGCAAAATCCAATACTAGGATATTTTTAAATTATAAACTAAATAGTTTTAGAGAATTTTATGATAGAGTTGAGCTTGATTTTGATAATAAGATTATGATTTTTGATGCTGTAATATTTGCTAGTGGTGCATATTCTAAAGAAATCTTTAGTAATTTACCATTATCAGTAGTAAGAGGTCAGGCAACTTGGCTAAAAAATAAAATTAAATATAAGCACCCAATTAGCTCAAAAGCTTATATAACTGGAGCAAAAGATGGGATTATTTTATTAGGTGCTACTTATGATAGAAACTTAATTGCTGAAGCAAGTAGAGAATATGATGATATTAATATAAATAATTTTAAAGAAATTTTTAAAGCTGATTTTAGTGATTTAGTAATAGGTAATAGGGTTGGTTATAGAAGTTATTCTTCAGATAGATTTCCTATTGTTGGAGCTTATTTCAATGAAGAAAAATATAAAAATCTTTATAAATCTTTACAATTTGATAAACATAAACCGCAAGTAAATTCTCCAAGAAGTAGGATTTTTATAAATACAGCTCATGGTTCAAGGGGTTTATCTAGTGCGATAACATCTGCAAGATTAATTGCTAGTTATTTTAACAACACACCTAGCGGAATGTTTAAAAGATACGAACACGCACTTCATCCTGCTAGATTTTTAATAAGAGATTTAAAAAAAGGCTTAGTTAAAGATTAGGAATTTAAATTCCTAATTTTGCTATCAAAAACTAATAACAATTCAATATTAATTTCTTTAAAAAAGCGTAATTTTTATATTTTAGTATTAAAAATATATATTGATTTAGCACAAACTTAATTATATTTTTTATTTAAAACTAGTGCGAAAAAATACCAAATAATTATTTAAAAATGTTAAAGTTAGGGCTATTAAATTATCAGGATTTGTATTGAAAAAGATTGTATTTTTATTAATTAGTGCTTTTGTTTTTTCAAAGGAATTAAGTGATGAAAAGTTATTTAAATTAGCTGAGACAATTAGCGGAAGAAATGTTGAGTGTAACGGACATGATTATTTTGTAAATTTAAATAATTATATAGATGAGTTAAATAAAGCTTATAATGATAAAAATATTTATCAAAATCCTATAAAAGATTATGATAAATATTATGATTATTTTCAATATTGGGCTTATCAAAGCATTGGCAATAAAAGATTATTTGATGAGTTTAATAATGAAATAAATAATTTTTGTAGCAATAACAAGGAGCATTTTATAAAGCTTTCTTCTAAAAATTATCAAAAATCTTGTGAGAATTTCACTCAAAGGCTAGGAATGAGAGCTTTTGGCTCTATTAATAAATTTATTAAGCTTGATGATATTTATATTGAATTTTTAAAGATAGAAAATCCAGAAGATAGCATTGCATATCTTAACGAAATTAGTCCAAATTATTATCAGTTAGATTTTTTATTAAAAATAGCTTTATTAGCTAAAAAAGATATGAAAATAATAGAGTTTTTAGCTAAAAATAATACAAATATTAATTCAGGTTATGAGAGTGCGATTTTTTATGCACTTGATTATTATGAAGCATTAGAATATTTATTAGAAAACAAAGCCAATGTTAATTATGTAAATGCTCTTGGTAAAAGTGCGATTTTTTATGCAGTTGAAATCAGTGATATTAAAACTATAAAATTACTTATGAAATATGGGGCTAATCTTAATTTACAACAAATTGATAGTGAAGAAGAGCTAAAAACAAATCTTCCTTATTATATTTCTTTTTGCTCTTACATTCATCCTGCAAAGACTTTAGTAATACACGCAGCGTCTTTAGCGAATTTAAATACCTTAAAATTGCTTATAGAAAATAAGGCTGATTATACGATAAGCGATAATTTTGGATTAAATGCACTAGATTATGCGATGATTTATAACAATAAAGAAAATATTGAGTATTTAAAAAAATTAGGATTAAAGGAGAAAGAACAATGAAAACAGCGTTTGTAACAGGTGCTAGTAGTGGTTTTGGAAAAGCGATTGCTAAAAGACTTTTAAAGAATAATTATAAAGTAGTAGTTCTTGCAAGACGCAAGGAAAAATTATTAGAATTTGAAAATGAATTTAAAAATAATGTATATATAGCAGAAGCTGATGTAAGAGATATAAATGCTTTAAAAAATGTTGTAAATAATTTGCCTAATGATTTTAATAAAATTGATGTTTTAGTTAATTCAGCAGGATTAGCATTAGGTTTAGGAGAGTTTTATAAATTAGATTTAGCAGATATTGAAACTATGGTTGATACTAATATAAAAGGGCTTTTATATGTAACTCATTTGATTTTACCAAGAATGCTTGAAAACGGCGGACACATATTTAATTTTGGTTCAGTTGCTGCTAATAATCCTTATTTTGGTGGTAATGTATATGCAGGAACTAAAGCTTTTGTAGGTCAATTTAGTCACGCATTAAGAAATGATGTAAGAAAAAATAATATAAAAATTACTGATATTGCACCAGGATTATGTAAGACAGAATTTAGCGAAGTGCGTTTTAAAGGCGATAAAATTGCAGCTGATAAAGTTTATGAAAATACAAAATACCTTGATGCAGAAGATATTGCTGATGCAGTTATTAGTATTATTAATTTAAAAGACCATGTAAATATAAATAGAATAGAACTAATGCCTGTTACTCAAACTTGGGCAGGTTTTCACATACAAAAGGATAATGAATGAAATATTTAAAAATAGAAGGTAATGCAAAATTAAGTGGTAGCGTAGAAATTAGTGGAGCTAAAAATGCAGCTTTACCATTACTTGCTGCTGCTTTACTTATTAAAGGAAAATGCACTTTAACAAATCTTCCTTTAGTATCAGATATTAAGACTATGTTAAGATTGCTTGAGAATTTAGGAGCTACATATGAACTAAACAATCATAGCGTTACAATTGATTCAAGCAATGTATTTAATACAAAAGCACTTTATGATATTGTTCGCAAAATGCGTGCTAGCATATTGGTTTTAGGACCTTTGCTTAGCAGATTTAAAATTTGCGAAGTATCTTTACCAGGTGGCTGTGCTATAGGACAACGCCCAATTGATATGCACTTAAGTGCTTTAGAGAAAATGGGTGCTAATATTGAATTAGTTGATGGCTATGTAAAAGCTAGTGGAGAGTTGGTTGGAGCTAAAATACATTTTGATAAAATTTCTGTTGGTGCTACTGAAAATACAATTTTAGCAGCAGTTTATGCTAAAGGTGTAACTACTATAATAAATGCAGCTTGTGAGCCTGAAATCGTTAATTTATGCGAGTTTTTAGTAAAAGCAGGTGTTAATATAAAAGGTATTGGGACAAATACTATTGAAATCACAGGAGTAACCAAATTAAATACTGATTTTACTTGCGAAATTATTCCTGATAGAATTGAAGCAGGAACATATCTTTGTGCAGGTGCTATTACAAAATCAAATATAGAAGTTAAAAATATAATTCCAGAGCATTTGGGTGCATTATTATCAAAATTTGATGAAATGGGGATTAAATACGAAACTTTAAAAAATAGTATTAAAGTATATTCAAGCGATTATAAAGCAGCAAATATCAAAACTAGCGAATATCCAGGCTTTCCTACTGATATGCAAGCTCAATTTATGGCTTTATGTCTTAAGGCAAATGGAGAAAGTATTATTGATGAAAGATTATTTGAAAATCGTTTTATGCATGTAAGTGAGCTAAATCGTATGGGTGCAAATATCAAGCTAAATGGACATATTGCCAATGTTAAGACTTCTAATTTACAAGGTGCTGAAGTGATGGCAACTGATTTAAGGGCTAGTTCTGCATTAATTTTAGCTGCACTTGCTGCAAATGGGACTACTAATATTCATAGAATTTATCATTTAGAGCGTGGATATGAGAATTTGTGTGAGAAATTAAGTAAATTAGGTGCGAAATTAGTTGAATTAAAGGAAGAAGAATGACAATTAATGAAGCATTAGAAAATATAAAATCACTTAATCACATTCAAAGCACCGAAATTGTTAATTTATTTGATGCAAAAGGAAGAGTTTTAGCGAATGATTTTTATGCTAAATGCAATGCTCCTTTATTTACAAATTCTGCAATGGATGGCTATGCTTTAAAGGCTAGTGAGTTTAAAAATGGTCTTAAAGTTTTAAAGACTATTTTTGCAGGAGATATGAGTGAATGCGAGATTAAAAGTGGCGAATGTGTAAAGATTATGACAGGTGCAAGAGTGCCAAAGGGTGCTGATAGTGTTTTAATGGTTGAAAACTCTATTATTAAAGATGATTTAATGTATGCTACAAGTGATAATTTAAAAGTAGGTGAAGCTATAAGATATGAAGGCGAAGAATACAAAAAAGGCGAATTAATTATCAAAAAAGGCGTAATTACTGATGAAATTATTATGATTTTAGCTAGTAATGGAGTTTTTAATATTGAAGTTATTAAAGAAATAAAAGTTGGTATTTTTGCAAGTGGTCTTGAGATTATTGAGCCTTATTCAAATGGATTTGGTGTTTATAATTCTAATGCTTATGGAATTTATTCTGCTTTTAAGAGTTTTTCTAAACCTTATTATTTAGGGGTTTTAAAAGATGAATATGAGTTTGTTTTAAATTCTTTAAAAGGTGCTTTAGATAATTTTGATTTAGTTGTAAGTATCGGAGCTGCAAGTGTAGGTGATGCTGACTTTATCAAAAAAGCTTTAGATGAGCTAGGTTTTAAGCCTATTTTTACTAAGGTAAAAATGAAACCTGCAGGTCCTGTTAGCTTATATTTTAAAGATAATAAATATATTTTGGTTTTACCGGGTAATCCTATGAGCGCTTATATTGGGGCTTTAATTTATGCAAGAGTTTTAATTTATAAAATGCAAGGAATTGTATATGAAAAGCCAAGCTTTTTATATCCTATATCAATGGATTTAAAAATTAAAAATAATAAAGAAAATGTAGTTATTGGAAATATTATAAATGATACTTTTGTTCCGTTTAATAATGCAAAACTTAGTAGCGGACAAATTACTCCATTAAATAAATGCACTCATTACATAATTTGTCCTATTGATTGTGATATTAAGCAAAACGATAAAGTAAGAGTTTATGAACAAAGTATTTAGTTTATTTGTATTAAGTGGGGTTTTGTTTGCCAATAATTTAAGCGATGAATTATTAAAACATTGGAAAAAACAAGATGAATTTTTAGAAATAAAAAGTCTTAGTTTTAATCCTAATATTAATAATTGCAAAATTATTACATATCCAAATCTTAGCAAACAAGGATTTTTTAAAGCAAATTGCAATGATAAAGATATGCAAATATCTTTTAAATTACAAGCTCTTACTAAGGTTTATATTTTAAAAAAAGATGTCTTAAAAGATGAAGAAATAGGGCTATTTGATTTAAAAAGTGAAAAAATTGATTTTTCAAAATTACCTTATAATGCTTTAAGAACACTTGATAATAGTATTAAGTTTAAAAGCAAAGTAAGAGCAGGTAGTATTATAAAAACCTCTATGCTAATGCCAAATTATTTAATTAATAAAGATGATAGTGTAGTTGGTATTTTAGATGATGGAGATTTGAGTGTGTTTGTTGATTTAATAGCCTTGCAAAGTGGTGTAAAAGGTCAAAGAATTCGCCTTAAAAACACTCAAGGACACAATCTAACTGGCGAAATAATTAATGAAAAACAGGTCTTAATAAAATGAGATTTTTAGTAGCGATTAATGGAGCTAGTGGAGTTAATTTGGCTTTAAAATTAGCTAAGGTATTAAGCAAAGAAAATGAAGTGTATTTAATCCTTAGCAAAGGTGCTTTAAAGGTTTTAAAAGAAGAAAATAATAAAAAATTAAAAAAATACATTAAAAATACAAATATTACTCTTTTAAAAAATGATGATTTAGCTGCACCTGTATCAAGTGGAAGCTTTAAGCTTGATGCGGCGTTTTATTATGCTAGTAGTGATTTTTTAGCAAAGGCTAGTTATGGTTTTAGTGATACTTTAATTCTAAGAAGTTTTGCTGTAAATCTTAAAGAAAATAGAAAAATCATAATAGCTCCAAGAGAAATGCCATTAAATGAATTAATGCTTAAAAATATTTTAAAATTAAATAAATTAGGCTGTATAATAGCCCCTGCAATTTACGCTAAATATTCTAAGAGTTCTTTTAAAGAATTTGTAATAGGTAAATGGTGTGATTTGCTTGGAGTTGAATATAAAAAATTTAAAAGATGGAAAAGCGAATGAAAAAAGCAATTTATCCAGGCACATTTGATCCGATAACAAATGGGCATTTAGATGTAATAAAAAGGGCTTTAAAAATTTTTGATAAATTAATAATAGCAGTTGCTAAAAATGATAAAAAAAAGCCTGATTATGATTTAGAAACTAGGATTAATTTAGTAAAAAATGCAACAAATGGATTAAATGTAGAAGTAATAGGGTTTGACAATTTATTAGTAGATTTTGCAAAAGAGCAAAAAATATATACTATTGTAAGGGGTTTAAGGGCTGTGAGTGATTTTGAATATGAGTTACAAATGCACTATGCAAATGCTGAATTAAACGAAGAAATAGACACTATTTATTTAATGCCAAGCCTTAAAAATGCCTTTATTTCAAGCTCAATTGTAAGAAGCATTAAAGCTCATGGTGGAGATATTTCAAAATTAGTCCCATCTAGTATTTTAAAGGATTTAAAATGAATTATTACGCTTTTGAAGGAATTGATACTCTAGGCAAAAGCACTCAAATTAAGCTTTTACAAGAATTACCAAATTCTTATTTTAAATTCCAGCCGATTTTTGTAAAAGAACCAGGCGAAACTACTTTAGGAATAAAATTAAGAGAATTGATTTTAAATGAAGAAATGAGTAAAAAGGCTAGAATGTTTTTGTTTTTAGCTGATAGGGCTGAATTATTTTCAAAAATTGATTTTACTAAAGAATTTATTATAGCTGATAGGAGTTTGTTTTCTCATTTAGCTTATGAAGTTGATAGTGATTACAAACAATTATTGGATTTTAATTTGTTTGCAACTAATAATGTTTTACCTAATCATATAATATTTTTTAAAGGTAGTAAGGAATTATTAGAAAGTAGATTAAATAATAAAAGCCTTGATAAAATAGAGCAAAAAGGCGTAGAATATTTTTTAAAAGTTCAAGAAAATTATGAAGCGATTTTTAAGGCTTTAAATTTAAAAGTTTTTACAATAGATGCAAGTCTTAGTATAGATAAAATAAATACAATGATTAAGGAGTATATAAATGATACATGCAATTAAAGGAATGAATGATTTATTAGATGATGATGCGTTAATTTACGAAAAGATTATAAAAACTTGTGAAGAAGTAGCAAAAACTTATGGTTATAGCTATATTGAAGTGCCACATTTAGAAGTTACTCCGCTTTTTAAAAGAAGCGTAGGAGAAAGTAGTGATATAGTTGGTAAAGAAATGTATGAATTTTTAGACAAAAGCGGGGATAGTGTATGTCTTAGACCTGAAGGAACTGCTGGGGTTGTAAGAGCTTTTATTGAGCATAAGATGGATAAAGCTGGAGTTGTTAAAAGATGGTTTTATCACGGCTCAATGTTTCGCTATGAAAAACCACAAAGGGGTCGTTATAGAGAATTTCATCAATTTGGCTTAGAGTGTTTTAATATAGCTAATGTTTATGAAGACGCTAGTGTGATTATGATACTTGCTAAAATTTTTAAAAAACTTGATATTACTTATACTTTAAAAATCAATTCTTTAGGCTCGCCTGAATGCCTTCAAAACTATAGAAAAGCATTAAGAGAATATATTGCAAACATTGAAAATAGTTCTGGTTTTAAATTCTGTGCTGATTGTGCTAAAAGAACACAAACTAATGTTATTAGAGTATTAGATTGTAAAAACGATGAATGTGCTAAACACTTAACAAACGCTCCTAAATTAAGTGAGTTTTTAGATGATGAGAGTAGGGCTGATTTTATTAAACTACAAGAGATTTTAAAAGATAATGAGATTAGTTTTGTAATTGATGAAAGATTGGTTCGCGGGCTTGATTATTATTCAAAAACAGCATTTGAGTTTGAAAGTAGCGAAATAGGTGCAAAGGCTGCAATAGCTGGTGGTGGAAGATATGATTATTTGGTTGAGTATTTAGGCGGAGCTAAAAGCTATGGCGTTGGATTTGCTATGGGTGTTGAGCGTGTTATGGATATTTTAAGAAGTAAAAATATAGAGCAAAAATTACAAAATACTTATTTTTGTATATTAGATGAAGAATTATTGCCAATTGCTTATAAATTAGTTGATAATTTAAGAGAAAACGGAAAAATAATTAATCTAAATTACGAAGCAAAAAAATTAGCAAAACATTTAAATATAGCGAATAAACAAAACTATAAATACTTTATTGCAATTGGTAGTGATGAAGCTAGTAAAAATGAAGTATTTTTTAAAGATTTAGAAAGTGGCGAACAAAAAAGTATAAAATACGATGAATTAAAGGAAATTTTATGAATGATTATGGCATAGATATTTGGGGAGATGATAATTTTATCATTAAAAATGGCAAGGTATGTTTAAAATACGGAAGCGAACCTGCCATTATTGATATAGTAAATACTCTTTTAGATGATGGATATAAAGGTCCTATAATTTTAAGATTTAATCATTTAATTAAAAAACAAATAGAACAAATCTATATAAATTTTAATAATGCCATTAAAGAATTTGATTATCGTGGTAGTTTTAATGCTGTTTATCCACTAAAAGTCAATCAATTTCCTGGTTTTGTAAAAAGTCTTGTTAAGCTTGGTAAAAATCTAAATTATGGTCTTGAAGCTGGTAGTAAAGGAGAATTATTATTAGCTATGGCTTATAACAACGAAAATGCTCCAATAACTGTTAATGGCTTTAAAGATAAAGAACTAATAACAATGGGCTTTATTGCTGCTGAAATGGGGCATAATATAACTTTAACTATTGAAGGTATTAATGAGCTTGAAGTAATTATCAAAACAGCAAAAGAGCGTTTTGGGATAAAACCAAAAATCGGTCTTAGAGTAAGGCTGCATTCTTTAGGTAGTGGCACTTGGGCTAAAAGTGGTGGGATTAATTCAAAATTTGGTCTAACATCAACTGAATTAATAGAAGCAGTAGGACTTTTAAAAGAAAATGATTTATTAGATTGTTTTACTATGATACATTTTCATATAGGCTCACAAATTAATGAAATACATCCTTTAAAAAAAGCTTTAAGCGAAGCAGGAAATATTTATTTTGAATTACGCAAAATGGGTGCAACTAACCTTGAAAATATTGATATTGGTGGTGGTTTAGCGATTGAGTATTCACAATTTCAAAAGACTTCTCAAAGAAACTATACTTTAAGTGAATATGCAAATGATATTGTATTTATTCTAAAAACTCTAGCAGCACAAAAACAAGAAATAGAGCCAAATATTTATATAGAAAGTGGTCGTTTTGTAAGCGGTTCTCACGCAGTATTAGTAGCACCTGTTCTTGAACTATTTTCTCAAGAATATTCAGAAAGCAAAATGCAGTTAAAAGAAAAAAACCCGCAATTAATAGATGAATTATGTGACTTATACAAAAATATAAAGCCAAGCAATGCAGTAGAATATATGCACGATAGTTATGACCATTTAGATAGTATTTTAACTTTATTTGACTTAGGATATGTAGATTTACAAGACCGCTCAAATGCTGAAATATTGGTTCATTTAATAGGTAAAAAAGCAGTTTCTATGCTAAGTCCAAAACATTTATTAAGAACTCAAAAAGAAGTTCAAGAAAGATATTTGGTCAATTTTTCAATGTTTCAAAGTTTGCCAGATTTTTGGGGCTTAGGGCAAGAATTTCCTATAATGCCACTTGATAGATTAGATACTCAACCAACAAGATCAGCTAGTATTTGGGATATAACTTGTGATAGTGATGGAGAAATATCTTTTGATGCTGCTAAGCGTCCTTTATTTTTACACGATGTTGATGTAGAGCAAGAAGATTATTTCTTAGGATTTTTCTTAGTTGGTGCTTATCAAGAAGTATTAGGGATGAAGCATAATTTATTTACCCATCCAACTCAAGTTAGTATTGATATTGATGATAAAGGTTATGAGATTGAAAGTATTATTGAAAGTCAATCAATTAGGGATATTTTAGAAGATTTAGACTACGATATTCGTGAAATTGATGAAAAAATTCAAGATAAAATAAATTCTTCGGAATTAATAAATGAAAAAACTAAAAAACATATTTTAGGTGAGCTTTTCATATTTATGCACGATAATGGATATTTAAAGAAAATTTAAAAGGAGAGAATATGCAATTTTCAGAAAAAATTAAAGGTTTAGAAGAATCAATAACTTTAGCAATTACAGCTAAGGCAAAATTACTAAAAGAACAAGGTGTAAGAGTTATTAGTTTTAGTGCAGGAGAGCCTGACTTTGATACTCCGCAAGTTGTAAAAAATGCAGCTATTAAAGCGATAAATGATGGATGCGGAAAATACACTCCAGTATCTGGAACTACTGAAGTTTTAAAAGCAATTTGCACTAAGCTTAAAAAAGACCATAATTTAGATTATGAGATAAGTGAAGTAATAGCAAATGTTGGAGCTAAACATAGTTTATTTAATGCAATTCAAGCACTTGTTTGTGATGGTGATGAAGTAATAATCCCAGCTCCTTATTGGGTAACTTATCCAGAGCAAGTTAAGTATTCAGGTGGAGTTCCTGTGATTGTAACTCCTAAAAAAGATTTTAAAATCAGTGCTGATGAATTAAAAGCTGCAATTACACCTAAGACGAAAATATTAATATTGAATAATCCTAGTAATCCTAGTGGAGCTTTATATTCAAAAGATGAATTAATGGCATTAGCTAAAGTTTTAGAAGGCACTAGTATTGTTGTATTAGCTGATGAAATGTATGAAAAATTAGTTTATGATGGAGAATTTGTAGCGTTTGCAAGTTTAAGCGAAGATGCACTAAAACGCACGGTTACAATAAATGGACTTAGCAAATGCGCTGCAATGCCAGGATATAGATTTGGTTATAGTGCTAGTAAAAATAAAGAATTAAATAAATTAATGAAAAATCTTCAAGGTCAATGCACAAGTAATATTTGTAGCATAACTCAAGCTGCTGCAGTTCCTGCTTTAGTTGGAGAGATTGATAAAGATATTGAGATGATGAAAAAAGAATTCAAAAAAAGAAGAGATAAAGCTTGTGAAATGATTAATAGCATTAATGGGCTTAAATTAAGCGTAAAACCTAGCGGGGCGTTTTATTTATTTATTGATTGCTCTAGTATTAATCCTGATGATGTTGAGTTTTGTGCTAAGCTTTTAGATGATAAAAAAGTAGCTTGCGTGCCAGGAAGTGGATTTGGAATGAGTGGGTATTTTAGAATTTCTTATGCAACTTCAATGGAAAATATCATAGAAGGTATAGAAAAAATCGCAGAATTTGTAAAGGAATATAAGTGAGTAAAATCGCTATAAGTATTTTAAGTGGAGGGCTAGATAGCTGCGTTAGCACTGCTTGTGCTATAAATGAAGGCTATAAAGTAATAGCCCTTCATTTTAATTATAGTCAAAGAACAGAGCAAAGAGAATTGCAAGCTTTTAATGAAATTTGCAAGTTTTATAATATAGAAAAATTAGTTGTGGATATGGATTTTTTCAAACAAATTGGTGGCTCTAGTTTAACTGATATGAGTTTAGAAATTCCAAAAGATGAATTAGGTAAAAATGGTAAATTACCAAATACTTATGTGCCTTTTAGAAATGGGATTTTTTATAGTATTGCTGCTGCTGTTGCACAAAGATTTAATGCTAGTGCAATTTATACGGGTTTAGTTAGTGAGGATTCTAGCAATTATCCTGATACTACTTTAGATTTCGTTGAAAAAACCGCTTCGTTTATAAAAGAAGGTAGTGGAGAAGATATTAAAATAATTACTCCTTTAATCAAGCTAAAAAAATCAGAAATAGTAAAACTTGGAATGAGCCTAAAAGCACCTTTAGAGCTTAGTTATAGTTGTTATGATAGTAATGATTTAGCTTGTGGTAAATGTGAATCTTGCCAATTAAGACTAAAAGGCTTTAGCGAAGCTGGATTTAAGGATTTGATAAAATATCAGTAAGATAAGATTTAAAATAAGAATTTAAAATTCTTATTTTAAATTCTATTAAAAGGAAAAGTTATGCTAAAGGTTATTTCTAAGATTGATGGATATATCATTTCTTATATGTCTTTTTTGATGTTTTTTAAATATTTGTCTGATTATATTGCTTCAAATGTTTCAATTCAAATTCTTTTATCATTTGTGTTTATGTATTTAATCAAACTAGCCTATCAACAATTTTTAAAAATAGAATATAAAAATATACAAAATAAAAATCAGATTTTTTCTATGTTTAAAATAGGCTTATTGCCAGCTATTTTATTATATTTTTTATGTGTGGATTTTTACGAAGCTTTTTTTACTAATTATATGAGCTTTTTGTTTATTAAATTTCCTATTGTTTTTTTAAATTCTTTTTTAAATATTTTATTTTTTGTAATTTTAATAATTATTTTAGCTTTTGTTTTAGGTTATATTAAATACTCTCAAGATAAAGATTTAGCTAATAATTTATAATAATAATCTTAAATAAGTTCTAAAATTTATGAACTTATTTATTAATTTTTATATTAAATTTGCGTCTTTTAATATCTCTTTTATCGCTTCTGCACTATCTTTGCTTTTTAGATTTATGATTAATATATCATCAATATTTACAGAGTATTTTTTACCTGCATATTTTATTATGGTTTTTTTGAGATTTTCCTTGCCAAGTTCTGTAAATAAATCTTCGTAATAGTAGCTAGAAATCACCATATTAATACTATCTTGTATATAATCATTTTCGTTATTAACATTATCACCTATGATTTTTAAACTTAAAGTAATTTTTTTAAGCCCGTTTGATTTTGAATACAAATCGGTCTCAAAATTATTAATTTCTATACTATTTGCAAATGCAAAAATACTAAAAAATATTAGCATTATTTTTTTCATAATTGTTCCTTATCGCAAAATTGATAAAATGTCTTTACCACTTGATTTGTCTTTGCCTTTAGTCTAAACAAATTCTCATACGATTTATCACTTCCATTAAAAATAATTTTAAAATTATTAGGATTTGAACTTCTTGATAATGCAACATATAGCTGACCTTGTGCAAAAATCCTATCGCATTTGCAAATTAACTTATCAATACTCATTCCTTGACTTTTATGTATAGTAATAGCATATGATAATTTTAGTGGGAATGCTTTTAATATAGCATCAGGCTTGGTATCAACTAAATTAGGATTAACCCTATAGCTAGCTGCTATTTCAGGGTCATTAAAGTATAAAAATTCTTTAGGGTAAACTGAATAAATCATTCTATTAGATTTAATCTTTAATTCCTGCTCACTTTTATCCCACGCAATTATTTCTCCTTGCATTCCATTATAATAATTATCAGAATTATAAGTAAAAATAACTTTAGCTCCAATTTTAAAAATAAATTCTTCTTCAATTGGTTGAGCTTTTAGCCATTGTTTAAATTCTTTTTCTTGTTCTTCGTTTAATTCTGTATTTTTTTTAATACTTGAGTTAAAAACATATTCTTCATCATCAATTTTTTTAAGTTTAGCATTATTTATATTCTTTGCTTCTTCATTGGTGCCACAAATAATTGTATAATCATCATAATTATTTATATCATCTTGAATTTTATACTTTTTAAAATACTCTATGCAAGTATTAGTTATATTGCCAATCCTAATACTTCTTAGATTTTCATAAAATTCCTTATCTTCCATTCTGTGCTGGGTAATTAACTCAATCACCTTAAAATTACATTCATTCCAGTATTTAGAGCAAAAAGCATAATTTCCATCGGATTTTACAGGTTCGAGTTGATAAAAATCTCCAACTATTAGTAATTTTATATTGCTATAACCAAAAAGCCTTGAATAAATCATATCAAAAACATCACTACTAATCATTGAAATTTCATCAATTATTATTAAATCTATATTTGATAAAGACTTATTTAAAGCCATTAAATCATCTTTACTTGTTTTTAGCTCATTAATGTTTTTTGCAAGTCTTAGTTTAAAAAATCTATGAACAGTGTCTCCGCCAATATTAATAGCAGCAAGTGCAGTGCTTGCTAAGACTATGGTTTTAAAAGCTTCACTTTTTATTATTTTTTCTATGGTGTAGGATTTTCCAACTCCTGCACCACCTGTTAAAAATACATTTCTTCCTTGCTTTAATAAATCAATGATATGTTTAATTTGATTCATCTAAGATATTTACTTTATAGTTTTTAGTAGTAAGATTATTTAATCTTAACATTAAATCATCAAAATTATCTCCATCATAAGGATAAAAAGCTACACAATCTCTTGCTTTAGTATTTAAAAAATCATATATTTCATTACTTATTATTTGTGTTTTTTCTTTACTTGTTCCAGAAAATAATATTATTATTCCACTATCTAGTTCAAATACACAATCAGTTTTTCTTAAAATACTAGCAATTACTTTTCTATGCTCTTCATCAGGGCTTTTGATATAAGTAAGACAAAATTCAAAATCTATATCATAAAAATACCTATAAATATTAGCAGTAAAAAATTCTACAACTTTTCTCATATCTTCTTTTTTAAACATTTGCATAACACAACTCCTTTTTATTCATTTCTTAAAGTTTTTAATACATCAATTTTACTTGCTTTATATGCTGGATAAAGTGATGATAACACTACTATTAAACTAGCACCTAAAATAATAAAGCAAAAATCACTCAAGCTTAAATTAATAGGTAATTTTGAACTACCATAAACATCAGCTGGTAAAGAAATAATATCAAAAGTATCTAAAAACCAAAGTCCAAAAAATCCTAATAAACAACCAAAAATAATTCCGATAAATCCTATAAAACAACCAATGGTAAAAAATGATTTTTGTATTTCGCTTTTGCTTGTTCCTAACGCTAAAAGTAGGGCTATTTCATTTCTTCTATTTAAAACTATCATAAATAAAGAAGTAATTATATTTAAACTAGCAATAATTACTATCATCATTAAAATAAAAAATAATGCTTTTTTTTCTAAGTCAATTGCACTTAAAATATTGCCGTTTTGCTCCCACCAGCCAACTAAAAAATAATTATTTTTGTATTTTTCATTTAATTTTTTAATTTCTTCTTTAGGATTTGCAGTATCTATGTGAATGCCTGTAATCTCATTATTTTTTAATACCTTTTGTAAATCTTTAATATCTACATACACATATGATGAATCATAAGCATTTAGACCTGAATGAAAAGTATTATTTACATAAAAACTTTTTATATTAGGTGTAATACTAAAAGCATTTGCATTAAGATTTGTAAAAATTATATGTATTTTATCTTCTTTATTAACTTCTAATCTTGAAGCTAGTAAATTGCCTAAAATTGCGGGGAATTTCAAATTAGAATTTAAATAATAATCTTTAAAAATTTTATTTACTTCTTTTTCTTTTTCAAAATCAATCCCAAAAATTATAGCACCTCTCATTTCATTACCATATTTAATAGCGGCTTGTGTTTGAATAAAAGGACTGATTTTATAATTTTTACTTAATTCATTTATTAATTCTTCATCAATTAATGTGGTTTTAGGATATAAAGTAATTGGATAATTCATAGTAAGTAATTTATCAATAAAGCTTTTATTCATTCCATTCATTACTGCCATAGTTATTATTAAAACACAAACTCCTAAAGCTACTCCGATAAAAGCAAGTAGCTTAGTAATCATAATAAATGGCATTGATTTATCAAATCTTAGGTATTTAAAAAGCAAGTATCTAATCATAAATATTTCTTCATTACTTCTGCAATTTGTGTTTCTGTAGCATCTTTAATAATCAAATCTGCAAAATCTAAATTCTTTTTAGCGTGTTTATTGCCTAAAAATAACATTATAAAAGTATTTGGATTTTCGCTTTTTACTTGATTAATATTGCTAACTAAACTTTCATAATCAAATAAAATAGCCTCATATCCAATGGCAATGATTTTATAATTATTTTTTAGTTCATCTTTAAATGAACTTATACTATCTACTTTTTTATTCAATTTTGCGTGTTTATTTGCGATATGATATAAATAATCACTTTGCATATCAGAACTAAGCAATATTAATACATCGTTTTGATAATTTGTTGTATTCATATCACTCTTATAATCATTTAGTATTGTTACTAAAATATTTTTTAATTTATTTTTATTAAAAGGTCTTTTTAAAAAACTATCTTTATTGCAATTTTCACTTAAGATAATTGTATTTTTTTCTTTATAATTAAAATTTTCATCAGCTATAACGCAGGCATAATTTGAAAAATCATTAATTTTTGTATAAAAATCAACACTAATTCCGTATTGATTTAGTAATGTTTCTAGCAAAAAGTTTTCTAATAAATCATTATTTAAAATAGCTATTTTTGCACTTGCAAAATTAGGATTTAACTCATTATCAAAATTATCGTAATTAGTTTCGTATGTAATTGTAGTTTTTGTTAAAGAGTATATATTTTGAATATTATCTTCATTATGCTTTTCTATTAATTCTTTAATTTGATTTAAATTCTTATCATTTGTATAAGATAACACGGCATTTATATTCTTTAATTGTTTAGCATTATCAATTAAATGCTTATGTAAAAATTCGTTGTGATTTTGCAAAGCCATCATTTTTTGTTTGATTTTACCAACCTCATCAACGATTAATCTTAAATTCTTATTCAAATCTAAGTTATCGCTATTAGCACCTAAACTTTTTAAAATTTCTTTTAAAATATTTATTTTTTGGTTAGCACTTTTTTTTCTAATTAATGCAGCCATAAAACTAACAGCATTAAATATCAAAATTATTGCTAGAATAATTGTAAAAATTGTTTGATTTAATAGGTTTTCTATAAATAAACTTGCTATTAAAATAGCACATAATAATATATTAAACAAGCTTGGGAACACAACAATCCTTTATATAATTTAGAGCATAATTATGTCTATTAAATTAAATGATTACTTAATAATTTGGCTAATTTTCGTTGCTACATTTTTATTTGTTACTTTTGCTATTTCATCATAACTTGCATTGTATATATTTTCATAATTTTCAAAGTATTTTAATAATTTTACGATACTAGCTTTTGAAATTCCAATTTGCTCTAATTTTGATGATTTTATATCTTGCTTTCTTTTTGCGTTTTGATGGCAAGTAATTGCAAATCTATGAGCTTCATCTCTTAGTTTTTGAATAAATTGCAATATTTCATCACTTGTTTTAAGATTAAATTCCTTATCCTTAAAATGTATTTTATCCCTAGCAGCACCTTTTGCTCTATGTGCTAAATGATTTAATTTTTCTTTAGAAATTGCAATTACATCTAAATTGATTTCATTTTGAGCTAAAAGCTCGTTTGCTAAATCTAATAAAGCCTTTCCACCATCTATAATCCACAAATCAGGACAGGCTGATTTATCAAAAGAATTTATCCTTCTAGTAAGCATTTCTCTCATTTGTTCATAATCGTTATTGCTAGTAAGATTAAATCTTTTATAATTATTTTTATTAAAACTATTAGAAAACACATCATAACTAACTAAAGCTCCGATTATTGCTTGACCTTGAAAATGTGAATTATCAAATACTTCAATGTTATAAGGAGTATTGCCAAGATTAAAAAAGCTTTTTAGTTTATTTGCTATATTATTTTCAGTCTTTTCAAGATTTATTAAAGCATTGTTTTTAGCTAATTGAATTAGTTTTTTTATCTCTAAAGTTTTTGCGATTTTTATATTTACTTTATGATTTGCAAGATTGCTTAAGTATTCTTCTAAAAGTTTTATATTTTCATTGTAATTTTCTATATAAATATTATTTGGAATTATTCCTTCTTTATAGTTTGCTAGTATTAATTGGGTTAAAAAATCACCTTCTTTATTAGATATTTTTTCATTTATTACGCTTATTACTTTTCCGTGATTTATCACTAATCTAGTGCTTGATAAGAATTCATTATTATTGGTTATTGCAAATACATCAAAACTAACATCTTTTGCCAAATCCACTTCAATTTCTTGATTTAAATTCTTTATATGATTTATCATATCTCTTATTTTTGCCGCTTCTTCGTAGTTTTCATTATCAGCATATCTAAACATTTTTTCATTTAAAGTTTGTAGCATTTGTTTTGGATTTTTAAGAGCTTGCAAGGCTTGTTTTAAGATATTTTCATATTCATCTTTAACGCTAAACTCACAAGGAGCTAAACATCTTGACATATCATAAAATATACATCTTTTTTTACAGCTTTTCATTTGTCTTAATGGATAACATAAATACAATGCTTCTAATAAATCCTTAGCCCCACTAGCATAAGGCCCATAATATTTAGTCAGTGGGTCTTTTTTAACCTTTCTAGTTATCTCAAATCTTGGATAAGTCTCTTTTAAATCACAGCAAATATATGGATAAGTCTTATCATCTCTTAATAAAATATTATATTTTGGTCGCATTTGTTTAATTAATGAATTTTCTAAAATCAGTGCGTCTAATTCACTATTTGTAGCGGTATATTCTAAATTATTTGCTTCTTCAATTAATTTTATAATTCTAGGAGAGTTTTTAGGATTTGCTCTAAGGCTTGGAGTAAAGGCAAAATAGCTTTTAACTCTTTTTTTTAAATCTTTTGCTTTACCTACATAAAGCAAGGTATTATTATGATAATATCTATAAACTCCAGAAGAATTTGGTAATGATTTAATTTTGTCTAAGAGATTTGATTTTTGCATTTGTTTTTTTGATACTTTCTTTTAGATTATTGATTAATATTTTTTGTTCTTCATATATCGCTAGATTTTGAAAATTCTCACACATTAAATCTTTTAAAAATATTTTTGGTTGTTTTGATTTTTCATAATCAATATATGCTTTTAAAATAGCATTGGAATTAATTATAATTTCTTCTTCAAATAGATTTAAAATAGCAGCGTCCTTTGGATTAATTCTTTTATATATTTTAATATGTTCTTTTAATGTTTTTATAGTTGAATCATTTCTTAAATCTTGTGCTAAAGTCGGATGATAAACTCTAATCCTAAAGCAATTTTTATTATATTTTTTAAATACATCACAAACTACACCTTTTTGAGTTAATTTATATTTAAGGTCAGGTGGCATACTTAAAATAAATAATTTTAATTGCTTATTAATCTTTAAAAATAAAAGGTTTTTATTATGAGAAGAAAGAATATTATGAATATTTTCAATGTTTTTAAATTCCACCATATTGTTTTACTTGCTGCCTTGTTGTTTTCTGCTTGTGGGTATAAAAGCGACCCAAGTTATTATAATAACAAGTCAACGCAAACGCAAAAATTACCCTTTGTTGAATTAGAGTAAATAATATCTATCATTTTTTTAAAAGGAGCTTTTATGGAAATTACATTTTCATGGGCGGGAATTTTATGTTTAGTGATATTTATCATCGGTTACTATTTTATCGCAGCTGAAGATAAATATCATATAAACAAAACAAAACCTGCAATATTTATTGGAACTTTAATGTTTATTATTTTAGGGCTTTATTTGTGTCTAAATGGAAAAAGCACAGAGCCATTAGAACATGAAGTAAAGGATTTAATAGAAGAGATTGCTGAAATAGTGTTTTTCTTAATGGTTGCTATGACTTATATTGAAGCTTTAATTGAGCGTAATGTATTTAATACCTTAAAATATAAGCTTGTAACAAAGGGATATACTTATAGAAAATTATTTTGGCTAACTGGGCTTTTAGCATTTTTCATATCTCCTGTTGCTGATAATTTAACTACAGCTTTAATTCTTTCAACCGTTTTACTTACAATTGACAATCAAAAAAAGGAATTTTTAGTTCCTGGTGCTATAAATATAGTTGTAGCTGCAAATGCAGGTGGAGCTTGGAGTCCTTTTGGAGATATTACAACTCTTATGGTTTGGACTGCTGGTAAAAGTCCTTTTATAGACTTTTTCGCATTATTTCCTGCTAGTTTCCTTGGTTGGTGGCTTACTGCGTTTTTATTAAGCAAATTCGTTCCAAATGTAAAACCTAATTTTGATGAAAAATCTTTAAAAGTTGAGCGTATAAAAGATGGTGGAAAAATCATTATTTTCTTAGGTGCTTTAACAATTTTTAGTGCAGTTTTAATGCACTCATTATTTGGCTTACCTGCTATGTGGGGAATGATGTTTGGCTTATCACTTTTAAGTCTTTATACTTATAGATTTAATGTCGCTCGTGGCAAAAAAGATATAAATATATTTTCATATATGACTAAAATTGAAATGGATACATTGTTGTTTTTCTTCGGTATTTTAGCTGCTGTTGGAGCGCTTCATTTTGCAGGTTGGCTAGCTTATGCTTCAAGATTATATGATTTTGCTGGAGTTATGAGCACAAATATTGGAGTTGGGTTTTTAAGTGCAGTAGTTGATAATGTGCCTGTAATGAGTGCGGTTTTAAAAGCAAATCCAAATATGAATATAGATGATTGGCTTTTAGTAACCTTAACAGCTGGAATAGGTGGCTCATTAATTAGTTTTGGTTCTGCTGCTGGGGTTGGAGTAATGGGAAAAATGCGTGGAATTTATACCTTTGGCTCTCATATGAAATATGCTTGGACTGTTTTATTAGGTTATGTTCTAAGTGTTATTGTTTGGTGGTTACAATTTGAATATTTTGATTTATATTAGGAAAGGAAATTAATGGAAAAAGCAGATATTTTAGTGCTTGACTTTGGGTCGCAATATACCCAACTTATTGCTAGAAGACTTAGAGAGCAAGGAGTTTATACACTTATTTTACCATTTAATATTAGTGCGAATGATATTAAAAATTATGAGCCTAAAGGTATTATTTTAAGTGGTGGTCCTGCTAGTGTTTATGCAAATGATGCTTATTTTTGCGATAAAGAAATTTTTGATTTAGGTTTGCCGATTTTAGGGATTTGTTATGGAATGCAGTTAATGGCTCATCATTTTGGAGCAGTTGTTGCACCTGCAGGGCATAAAGAATATGGTAAAGCTAAAATTAGTATTCAAGAAGATAGTTGTTTATTTAAAAACTTACCTAAATCTCAAGTGGTTTGGATGAGCCATTCTGATAAGGTTGAGAATTTACCAGCAGGATTTAAAACTATTGCTGTTAGTGATAATAGTCCATTTTGCGTATATGGTAATGATGAGAAAAAAATGTATGCCTTACAATTTCATCCTGAAGTTCAACATAGTGAATTTGGTAAAAATATTCTTAAAAACTTTGCAAAATATGTTTGCAATTGCGAAAGCGTTTGGAATATGGGTTCATTTGCTAAGACACAAATTGAAAAAATTAAAGAGCAAGTTGGAGATAAAAAGGTTCTTTGTGCAATTAGTGGTGGTGTAGATAGTAGCGTTGTGGCTGCATTGCTTGCTAGTGCTATTAAAGAACAAACTATTTTAGTTTTTGTTGATACTGGATTGCTTAGAAAAAATGAAAAAGAGCAAGTAGAAAGTATGCTTAAATTAAAATTCGGAATAGAATTAAATACTATTGATGCAAGAGAAATTTTCTTAAAAAAATTAAAAGGTGTAACAGACCCAGAAACTAAGCGTAAAATTATCGGAAATACCTTCATTGAAATATTTGAAGATTTTGCAAAAAAACAAGAAGGTGTTGAATTTTTAGCTCAAGGTACTTTATATACTGATATTATTGAAAGTAGCGTTGTAGGTAGCTCAAAAACAATTAAGAGCCATCACAATGTAGGTGGCTTACCTGAAAAGATGAATTTAAAATTAGTTGAACCTTTAAAAGAAATATTTAAAGACGAAGTAAGATTGCTTGGACTTGAATTAGGTCTTACTAAAGACTTAGTATATCGCCATCCTTTCCCAGGTCCAGGACTTGCAATTAGAATTATGGGTGAAGTAAATGAAGAAAGCCTAAATATCTTAAAAGAAGCTGATGATATTTTCATTCAAGAGCTTAAAGCAAATGGTTATTATGATAAAACTTGGCAAGCATTTTGCGTATTGTTAAATGTAAGAAGCGTTGGAGTAATGGGTGATAATAGAACCTATGATAATGCAATAGCTTTAAGAGCAGTTGATGCAAGTGATGGTATGACAGCTACATTTTCTCATTTACCTTATGAATTATTAGAGAATGTAAGTAGAAGAATTATAAACGAAGTTAATGGAATTAATAGAGTAGTTTATGATATTTCTAGTAAGCCACCTGCAACTATAGAATGGGAATAAAATTCCAAATAACCCTAGCTTAATTAATACCTAAGCTAGGGTTAATACAACTCTTTTAAAAACATTTAAATCCTTTTATAAAAATATCAAGCTTTTTAATGAGAAGATTTTAATATAAAATAAATTATATTAATAAAAATTAGAATTTTAATTGTCTTTTATGTATTTTAAATACTATTCAAGCAAAAAAGGTAAAACTATGAAATGTATTAGTAAAATTTTTAATATTTTAAAACTTATTATAGGTATTTTAAAAAATATTTTTCTTGCTTTATTTATAATTTTTTTTATACATCTTGTATCTTTAATTTATATCAATGTTTGTAATGATATATTATTGCTTTGCACGATAGTTTTTGCTTTTCTTTATTTGTTAATGTCAATGATTATAAGAGATTATAAACCTTCTAAAAAAGTTTTATATATTTTTATTACTTTATCAACTTTGCTAATAATTTCACAATTTTATATAACACATATAAAAGAACCAAATGAATTAATAAAAATGATTATAAGTTCTAATAAAGGGTATTTTACAGATGGAAAGAAAGGCGGATATATCTATGTGATAAAAAATGATTTAGATTTATTTGATTATGTTAATACAAAAATAAGAGATAATACTAAAAAATATTTTGAGGATAGTGGATTTAAACAAATTAAATTTAAAAATAATGTTTATTATTGCAAGAAGATTATAAAAGGTCAATATTATGATATAACATTCGTTAGTAATGAAACGGACAATGGTATTGTGATGAAAGATATTGTAATAAGATACGAGCCATTTCTTGGAATAGAATATATACAAGATTTATTTTAATAAAAAAGGAAAGTAATGAAAAACTATATTAATATGCTAATATCTTGGGTTATTATTAATTTAAATAGCAAGGATAAAGCTTTAATAGATTTTGATTATTTTAAAGCTATGTTTTTTCCATTTTCTTATTTGAAGATTAGTATTTATAGATTTTTATTATTCTTGTTTTATTTATCACTTTATTATTCTGTTGATCTAGGGCTTTTAACTAAAGCATTTTCACATAACTCAAATGATAGCTATATATTTTTCAACATAATTTTTACAATTATTCATTTTTTATTACTGCCTTATATGTGGTTTTTTGCTAGTTTTAAAAATAAAATTTCACATAAAATCAATATTGAATATGCGTATATAAGTTTGATTTTTATTGTTGCATTATTGTATCTTTTTTATAATATTTTTCCTAGTTTTAGCTTATTAGTTATATCTTTAATAATACATATTGTGTGTTATTTTTTTAGAGTTAAGACAATTTATTTATTTTTTTAACTATTGCTATTTTTATTACTTACTATCAACAATTTTATAAAATATTTTCAGAAGAAGTTATTTTAAATATTAATTTGTTTTATATGTATTTAGCTCTTGCAATAAATTATATTTACAATAAAATTATTTCAAAACTAAAATAATATAATGCGAGAATATATGACTTTTAAAAATGATTTTATTGTATTTATAAAAAATATACTTTTTTATCTAGCTTGGTTTTTCTTTTTCGTAGCTTTAGCTTTGTTTTATTTAATCAATATAAATCCATTGAGTTTTAATAATCACTTGGATTTTATAATTTATTTGATAATTTTAAGCCTATCTTTTATGCTTTATTATATAATTTCTAAAAGATTAAAAAACTTTGAAATATATTTAAAAGATAGATTTTTTAGTGTTTTAAAATATTTTTCATTTTATATAATGTTTATTGCCTTAGCTAATGCTTTATTTAATCTTTATGTAAAAAATGATTTTATTTTAGACATTATTTATGCGATTTTATTTTTCATAATTTATAAATTAGTTGGTAAAAATACAATTAAATATCAAGCACTTGTTTTAGCTATCTTGCTAGTATTTTGCGCCTATAAATATTATGATTATTTTTTAAAACAGCCAAATGAACTTGTAATGCAGATTATAAAGGCTAAAAAGATTAATTTTAATGATTATTTTTTAGTAGATGATATTAATTTAATCAATGCACTTAATAAAAACATAAAGGATAAAAGCCCTTATGAAGTTTATGAATATTTTAAAGAATTTAAAATGCTAAGGTGTTATAAAAATGCTAATATTTGTTATAAAAATGTAGTGTTTGGTAAGACTATTTTCATAGCTTTAATTTATAAAGATAAAGTAATCCAAGAAATTCATTATAAGGTATATAAGTAGGATTTGCTTATTTTGTGTAAAGTAGATTTATTTTCTATCTGCTTTATAATATATTTTATTTATTTGATTATCTTGCAATTTTATTGCTATATCAACTGGGTTTTTATAAATAGTGTCTTGAAAATACAGCATATTATTTTTCTCATTTTTTCTAAATCCATATTCTTTTAGATATTTAAGAATTTCATCATTGTTTTTATCTAGTAATACAGCGTTGAGTTCTTTTGTAGTAACTTCATTTATTATGCAATATCTTTGATTTTCTAGGCAAGTTTTATTAGCATTTATGATTTTTGCTATTAAATCATTTTGCTCTTTTATAAAAAATTCATAGTATTTATAAGCAGATACTAAAGCTAAAATTATTAAAAAGTATTTATTAAATTTAATCTCATCTAATCTCTTTTTAATACTTCCATAAATAGCAGAAAGCAAAATTGCAGATATAAAATAATAAGCAAAATTAAAGCCCATAAAAAGCTCAATCAAGCCAACAACTACGCATAACCAAGATAAATAATAAGATAAATATTGTAAGAGCTTTATAATTTTATGCAACATTTCACTACTTCATAATACAAGTATTAGAAATATTTAGGATTTACCTAAGTAAATCCTTATTTTTTAGATAGTTCGTTTATCATATCTATAAGCATTTGTGGAGATTTTGCATAAGCTAAATTGATTACATATTTTCCATTTACAATAAAAGTTGGAGTTCCGTAAGTATTAGCAATTTCATTTGCAATATCAGTTGAGCTTAATAAATATTTTCCTTCAGGGCTTTGCAAGAAACTTTCTAATTTTTTCTTTGAAATTCCAAGAATACTTAGACCAGATTTATAAAATTCATCAGGATTATTATTCCAAGTTGATTTATTTTTAAACATTTCAACAAAATAAACGCTACTAATTTTATCATATAGGCTATTTTTATCAATCAAGCTAATTTTATTTTTTTCATCTTGATAATGTGCGTATGCAAGTAAATTAGCCATTTCTTGACCAAATTTTCCCCAAGTTTTTACCATCATTAATCTAATATCCAAATCTTTTAATTGCTCTTTTATTAGTCCTAAAGTATTGTGATTGTGGTGTAAATAACAATGCGAACATTGATAAGACCATATTTCTGTTAAAGAATTATCAGAATTTGGAATTGGATTTTCAAGCACATTGTATTCTACACCTTCACTTAAGGCAAATAAGTTTGAACTAACAAGCAACACTAAAGCTAACTTTTTAATTTGTTTTAACATTTTTTCTCCTTAAAAAAATTGCATAAATATATAAAATTTTAATTAATAAAAATTTTCTATTAGAAATGATAATGATTAACAAAATATCGTATAATAATGGTTCAATTTAAAAAAAAGGATAAAAAATGAAAAAGATATTTTCTTCAATCATCGCTACTGCGATTTTAGGCTCAAGTGCTTATGCAATTACTATTGATGAAGCTAGTGTAAAAGCTCATTTTACTGGTTTTAAAATGGAAAAAAAATTAGGTGTTCCTGGTGTTATTGATGATGCTAAATTTGAATTTAGCAAAACAAGTGGCTCTGTTGTAGATATTTTAAACGGAACTAAAGCAAGTATGGATTTTGCTAACGAAAATACAAAAGATAAAATTCGTGAAAACAATATCCATAGAACTTATATTGCAAATCTAAAAAATAGCAAAATTGAAGCTAGTTTAAAAGATGTAAAAGGTGATGAAACAAGCGGAAGTGCTACAGGTGTAATCACATTTAATGATATTACAAAAGAAATTCCAATGACTTATAGCGTAGCTGATGGTAAATTAGTTGTAAAAGGAGTAATAAATATGAATACTGATTTTAATACAACTGAAGCATTTACAGCACTTTCAACTGATAAACAAATCTCGGCACTTCACGGAAAGAAAACTCACGAAGAAGTTGAAATTTATTTTGATGTAGATGTTAAATAATCTTTAAAGGCTAGAATACTAGCCTTTAAAAAACTTAAGGATTATTTAAATTGATTTTAATAGATTGTATTGATATTGATAAAGCTTACGGCGAAAAAGTTATTTTAAAAAATGTAAATTTTAGTATAAACGATGGCGAAAAAATCGCAATAATAGGTAAAAACGGGCAGGGCAAATCTACATTTTTAAAAATAATTACTAAAGAAATAGAACCTGATAATGGTAGGGTATTGATTAATTCAAGTATAAATTTTTCTATGCTTTCTCAAAGCATTAATATAGATTATAATCTTAGCGTAGATGAATATATTAAATTAGAATTAGGCGATATTTTTAATGCTTTAAGCGAATATAATGAGATTAATTCTAAACTATCAACTAATCCAAATGATAAAGAATTATTGCAAAAACAACAAATTTTATTTGATTTAATAGAGAGCAAGGACGCTTGGAGTATTGATAGTAAAATAAATAGAGCTTTAAAAGAATTTGAATTAAGTAGTTTTATAAATAGAAATCTAGCAAGTCTTAGTGGTGGGGAATTAAGAAGATTAAGCCTTGCTTGTATGCTGCTTAAATCTCCTGATGTTTTGATTTTAGATGAGCCTACGAACCACTTAGATGTAACTATGTGTAAATACCTTGAAGATATGTTAAAAGCTAGTAAAAAATGTGTTATTTTTATAAGTCACGATAGATATTTTATAGACAATATTGCAAGTAAATGCGTAGAAATAGAAGATGCGAAATTAAGAGAATTTGAAGGTGGGTATTCAAATTATTTACAAGCTAAGGCAAAATTACTAGAAAGCCTTAATAAAAGCTATGAAACTTTAGTAAAACAATTAAAAAGCGAAGAAGAATGGCTGCGTCGTGGGGTAAAAGCAAGGCTTAAGCGAAACGAAGGCAGAAAAGAGCGTATTTTTAAAATGCGTGAAGAGGCTAAAAAAAATCCTAGTATTTTGAATAGACTAAGAGTTGAGCTTGCCCGTGCAAGTGATATAAAATCAAATCCACTAATAGCAAATAAGAAAAAAATGCTTTTTGAATTACACGATATTAGCCTAACGCTAGGCGAAAAATTATTATTTAAGCCATTTAATGCAAGGATTTTACAAGGTGAAAAAATAGCAATTGTAGGCAAAAACGGCTGTGGAAAATCTAGCTTTTTACAAATTTTACTTGAAAAACTTCGCCCTAGCAGTGGTTTTATTAAAAAAGGTGAGATAAATATAGGATATTTTGACCAGAAAAAAAATGATTTAAAAGATGATGAAACTTTGATTGAGTATTTTTGTCCAAATGGCGGTGATACTATCAATGTGAAAGGCTCTAATATGCATGTATATGGATATTTAAAGCATTTTTTATTTCCTAAAGAACAACTTACTTATAAAATCGGCTCACTTAGTGGTGGCGAAAAAAGTAGGGTGGCTTTAGCAAAACTTTTTACAAAAGATTATGAAGTATTAATTTTAGATGAGCCTACTAATGATTTAGATATTGCTACGATTAATATTTTAGAGCAATATTTAATGGATTTTAAAGGTGCTTTGATATTTGTAAGTCATGATAGATATTTTACAGATAGACTTGCTACTAAGCTTTTTGCCTTTTCAAATCAATCAATTGAAATTGAAACTATGAAATTTAGTGAGCTTTTAGAATTAAACGATGAATTAAGCGAGTTAAATAGTGAAATAGAAAATGATAAAGAAAAACCAGTAAAAGTTGAGCGTAAAAAAAGCGTAAAATTAAGCTATAAACAAAATAAAATCCTAGAAGAACACCCAGTTAAAATTGAAGAGATTGAAAAAGAAATTAGATTATTAAATGAATACTTAAGCGACCCTACAAAATATGAAAAATATGGGATATTGGCTCTTAATGAAAGACTTGAGAATTTAAATCAGGAATTAGAGCTTTTAGAAAATGAGTATTACGAAGTTTTAGAACTTACAGAAAGGTTAGAAAATGTTGATAATTAGTATAATTAGTGTAATTTTTGTGATTGAAACAATACTTAAATTACTTGAAATAAATCATATTAAAACAAAAACAAATAAAGGTTTTTTAAGTGATGAGCAATTTATAGAATTTAAAAATATAGCTATAGTTGAGCATAAATTTTCAATACTAAATAATTTTTTAGCACTTATTTTAAATTGCGTATTTATATTGGTGTTATTTAATGTATTAAAGGTTCATTTTGAGCCTAATTCACTGCTTGATAATACTATTTTAGTTTTATTGTATTTTATTATAAATTCTTGCATTCTAACTTGCTTAGATTATTATAAAACTATGGTTGTTGATACCAAGCACGGCTTTAATAAAAAAACTCCTAAAATGTATTTTAAAGACCTTTTAAAATCATTAATCTTATTAGTAATTATAGGTGGAGCTTTAGTTTATATTTTGCTTTTTGCTATTGCTAAATTAGGCGAGTTTTGGTGGATAGGTGGCTTTGTTATTTTATTTATTTTTAGTCTTTTAGCTATGGTTATTTATCCTAATTTTATAGTTCCATTGTTTAATAAGTTAAGCCCTGTAGAAGGTGAATTAAGAGATGATATTGCAAAATTATTAGATGAATGCGGCTTTAAAAGTAATGGGGTATTTAGTATGGACGCTAGTAAAAATGATACTAGACTTAATGCTTATTTTGCGGGTATGTTTGGAGCAAAAAAAGTAGTTCTTTATGATACTTTAATCAACGCTATGAGTAAAGATGAATTACTTGCCGTATTAGCTCACGAATTAGGGCATTTTAAACATAAAGATATTTTAAAAATGCTTTTTATAAGTGGTTTAAATCTATTAATTACCTTTGCGTTTTTTGGATATTTTTCAAGTTTTTTTGAAAATCAATTTAATTTAGAAGGCTTTGTATCTAGTCCGTTGTTTGCTTTTATTATGGTAGGCTCGGTAATTTCGTTTATTTTAAGTCCTATTTTAAATTCTATTTCAAGAAAAAATGAATTTAGTGCAGATAAACACGGAGCAATAAAAACTAGCAAAAACGATATGATAAGTGCTTTAAAGGTATTAGCTATTCACAATAAAGCCTTGCTAGATCATAACGCTATTTATGAAATGATTTATAAAACTCATCCGAGTTTAAGTAGAAGAATAAGTGCATTAAATGATAGCCACATTTAACGAATTAAAAGCCCTAAGCAATGAAGTAATTGCAAGACAGATTATAATGGAGTATTTTTCATATTCAATGCTTGAGTATTCAGTTGCAAGGGCAAATGTGATAAATCCAAGCGATAAAATTAAACTTTTAAGTATTGCAAACGAATACAAAAACGGCACTCCATTGCAATATATATTCTCAAAAACTTATATAAAAGATTTAGAATTTAAATGTGCTAAAGGAGTGTTAATTCCTAGAAATGATACTGAAATACTAATAGATTTAGCAATAAATCTAATAAATCAAAATAATATAAAAAATATTTTTGAAATAGGTTTTGGAAGTGGGGTTATTAGTATATTTTTAAAATTATTTACAAAAGCAAATATAAAAGCCTGTGATATAAACAAATTAGCCTTAAAACTAGCCAATGAAAATGCTAAATTACATAATGTAAATTGTGATTTTTTTATTAGCGATTTTATGAAAGTTAATTTTAAAGACTATGAACTAATTATCTCAAATCCTCCATATATTAGCACCGAATATAATTTAGATAAATCAGTATTAAAAGAGCCTAAAACAGCGCTTTTTGGTGGTAAAAAAGGATATGAAATATTATTTAAAATAATTGATAAATGTTATTTAGAAAATGTGAGATTTTTAATGTGCGAATTTGGATATGATCAAAAAGAAATCCTAAATGATTATCTAAAAGAAAAGAATTTTAAGGCTAGTTTTTATAAAGATTTAAATGGTTTTGATAGAGTTTTTATAGCAGAAAGGTTAGATTATGAAAAAAATTAATGATTTTTTATTAGCTGGAATAATTTTTGTAGAATTATTCATAGGAATTGTTGTTGCTCCTATTATTTTTTATCCTAGTGCAATTATTGGAGATGGGATTTTAAGCCACTTTCAAAGCGGACTTTTGATGACACAAGTGTTTGTAAAATTTAATTATTTGTTACTTTTCGTAAGTTTATTAAATATTATTTATGAAAGTATTTCAAATAAATTATTTAGTTTAAAGTCAATTTTAAGCCTAATAATTTTGATTTTAGCCTTAGTATTTGTATTTTATTATACAGCTAATGTGCTTGATATGCAGGCTTTAGGCGTTACTGATAGTAAAGATTTTAATGATAATCATAAGCAAAGTGAAATGATTTTTAAAGTTATAGTTATTTTACAATTAATATTATTTTTTACTAAGAAAAAAGAAAAATAGGCTATAATCGGCAAAATTTAAAAGGAGTTTAGTATGCAAATTAACAATAACATACAAAGCAATGTCTTAATGGCTCAAAATAAAGCTACTCAAAAAGTTGAAGATACTTCGGTAGAACAACTAAATGAGAAAAAAGTAAGTGAAGAAAAATTAAGCGAGAAAAAATATCAAGAAATCAGCACTCAACAAGATGAAATGATTTCAAAAATTCAAAATAATAATACAAATAAAGTTGATTTGAAAAATGATTTAGAAAAAATAGAAAATAGTTTAAAAACAGCAAATAACAATAACGATAGATTTAAAAATGAAGATTTTTCTAAATTAAACGCTAATTTTTTAAAGCAAAATGAAGAAAGTTTTAAAAACGCTCAACAAGTTAATTTTAACCAAACTCAAATAGCATCATTATTAGCGTAATTTTAAGGGTTTTTTGCCCTTAAAATTGATATTCAAGAGATTTTGAAATTCTTTGTATTTTAGCGCTTCTTGTTTCTTCATTATTTAAAGTAATTTCCATATCAATATTTGTCTTTTTACTAGCAGTATTTATTATTTTGTAAAAATATAAAAAATCATTTTTATAAGGCAAATTAAATTCATTTTTTGGCAGTTTTAAAAATTGAACCAAATACCCTTCAATTATTATATGTTCAATTTCATTTTTACTAGCAATCACAAAATAATCGTTATTATCCTTAACTCCTAAATAACTAATAATGCAATCATTTACATAATAAGACCTTAGCATTATTTCTTCTTTTGAATTATAAAATTCATCATTTTGCCTAACACAAGCTGTAAAACATATCAAAATTACTAAAAATAAAGCTTTTTTCATTACTTCTCTTTCGTTTAATTTATAAATTTATAATTTTTAATAAAAAAGGTTAATCAATGAAAAAAGCATTCGCATTTACTGGCCCATCAAATTCGGGCAAAACTACACTAATTTGTAAAATTTCAGAGCATTTACAAAAGCTTGGCTTAAAGGTAGCAATAATTAAGCACGACCCAAAAGATAAAGCAGTATTTGATACGAATGGTAAAGATAGTTTTAAATTCTATCAAACGGGTGCTGAAGTTGCAGTTTTAAGCCCTGTAAAAACCACTATTTTTTATCACGAAAGCTTAGAAATAGAGCAAATAATAAAGCAATTTAGTGCTGATATTGTTTTAGTTGAAGGACTTAAAAGTTTGCCTTTACCAAGATTATGTGTGTTTTGCAAAGAAGTTGATGAGAGTTATTTAGAATATTCTTTAGCATTAGCTAGTTATTCTAATAAAGATTATGGTTTAAAGCAATTTAATTTAGATGATATTGCTAGTATTAGTGAATTTGTTTTGAATAATGCTAAGGAGATTTAATGCAAGAAATAATAGAAGCTATAAAACAAAGCGTTTTAAAGATTAAGCAAAGCTTTGATAACCCTGAATATGGCTATACAGAATTAAGCAATGCTAGTGGGGATTTACAATTAAAACAAGATGTATTAAGCGATATGATAATTACAAACGAGCTTAGTAAAATTGGCTCAATTAAAGCAATTATCAGTGAAGAAAAAGAAAATCCGCAATTTTTATACGATGATGCAAAATATATAGTTGCGTATGACCCACTTGATGGCTCTTCTTTATTTGATGTTAATTTTGCAGTAGGGAGTATATTTGCTATCTATGAAAATACTGCAGAGCCTAATAGTTTAAAAGCAGCTATTTATTCAATTTATGGTCCTAGAACCCAATTAGTAGTTTGTATAAATGAGCCAAAATTATATGAATACGATGGAAAAGAATTTAAATTCTTAAAAGATTTAAAACTAAATGAAAAAGGTAAATTAAACGCAACAGGCGGCACTCAAAAAGATTGGAGTAAAGCTCATAAAGCAATGATTGATAAAATATTTAGTGATGGATACCGCTTAAGATATAGCGGTGCTATGGTTAGTGATTTACATCAGATTTTAATAAAGGGTGGTGGATTATTTTCATATCCAAATACAAGCGAAGCTACATTAAATGATGGTAAATTAGGAAAACTTAGGGCTTTATTTGAAGTATTTCCTTTCGCTTATATTTACGAAAAAGCTGGTGGATTTTCAAGTGATGGGATAAAAGGCTCTAAAGGATATGAGAGTTTACTTAATTTAAAATTTAGCACAATTCACGCAAGCACACCTTGTTATCTTGGTTCAATCAGTGAAAAGGCATATTTAGATGAATATTTATGAGAGTAATTTGCAAATTGCTAAAAAAAATTTGCAAGATTGCCAACAAAAAACACAAAATAAATTATCTTGTATAGATTGTGAAAAGCTCTGTGAGTGCGATATAAGAAATGCTTTTGTAAAGGCTACTTATGAAAATATGTCGCAAGGTGCTTCACAAGATTTTAATTTTTAAGGATTTAGATGAAAACATATATTACAACTCCAATTTATTATGTAAATGACAAAGCTCATATAGGTCACGCATACACTACTATAATTGCTGATACGCTTGCAAGATTTGCTAGACTTAAAGGAGATGAGACTTTCTTTTTAACAGGCACTGATGAGCATGGTCAAAAAATAGAAGAAAGCGCTATCAAAAACAACGAAAGCCCAAAAGCTTATGCTGATAAAGTTAGTAAAAGTTTTAAAGATTTGTGGGCTGAACTTGAAATTAGTAATGATTATTTTATTAGAACAACTGATGAAAATCATAAAAATTGCGTTCGTAAGATTTTTTTAAAAATGTATGAAAAAGGCGATATTTATAAAGATGAATACGAAGGTCATTATTGTGTATCTTGCGAGACTTTTCATACAAAAACTCAATTACTTGATAATGATAAATGTCCTGATTGTAAAAAGCCTACTAGAATTTTAAAAGAAGAAAGCTATTTTTTTAGACTAAGCAAATACCAAGATAGATTATTAAAATGGTATGAAGATAATCCTACTTGCATTATGCCAGCTAGCAAAAAAAACGAAGTAATAGCATTCGTAAAACAAGGCTTAAGGGATTTATCGGTAACTAGAACTAGCTTTTCTTGGGGTATAAAAATACCTGATGAATTAAATGATAGTAAGCATATAGTTTATGTATGGCTTGATGCCTTGAGTAATTATTTGAGTGCTTTAGGGTATTTAGATAATGATGAAAAAATGTCTTTTTGGCCTGCAAATATTCAATTAGTTGGTAAAGATATTTTAAAATTCCACGCAATTTATTGGCCTTGTTTTTTAATGAGCCTTGATTTAGAGTTGCCTAAAATGATAGGAGCGCATGGCTGGTGGACGGTTGAAGGCGAAAAAATGAGTAAAAGTGTAGGAAATGTAATAAATCCTATTGATGTTAAAAATGAATTTGGCAATGAGCCTTTAAGATATTTTTTATTATCTCAAATGCCTTTTGGAAATGATGGAGATTTTAGCAAACTTGCAATGGTTAATAAAATAAATGCTGAATTAGTAAATGAATTAGGTAATTTATTAAGCAGAAGCATATCAATGGCTAAAAAATATTTTGATTTAAAAGTGGAATTTGTATCAGGATTTAGCGAAGAATTAAATAAAGCAAATGAATATTTTAAAGCAAGTATAAATGCTATAAATGAGCTTAGAATGAATGAATATATAAGCGAAATTATGAAAGCTTTAAGTATAGCAAATGCGATGGTTTCAAAATATGAGCCTTGGACTATGATGAAAAATAACGAAAGCAAACAAACTCAAAGCTTATTAGTAGTAATTTTTAACATTTTAAAAAATGCTAGTATTTTATTAAGTCCTGTTATGCCAAAAGCTAGTGTAAAAATAGCTAATGCTTTAGGAGTAAATATTGATACTAAAACATATAACGATATGTTTAATTTACAAAAAGAATTTAATTTAAACGAATGCGAACATTTATTCTCAAGAGTTGAGCTTAAAGTTGAAAGCAAAGAAGAAGTAAAAAAAGAATTAAAAGAGCCAAAAATCAAAATTGATGATTTTGCAAAAATCAAAATGCAAGTAGCAACCGTCTTAGAATGTGAAAATGTAGAAGGTAGTGAGAAATTATTAAAATTCCAACTTGATTTAGGAACTGAAAAAAGACAAGTTTTAAGCGGAATTGCGAAATATTATAATGCTAAAGATTTAGTTGGCAAACAAATTATTTTACTTGCTAATTTAGAGAGTAGAAAAGTATTTAAGCATTTAAGTGAAGGTATGATTTTAAGTGCTAAAAATTCAGATGAAAGCTTAGTTTTATTAACACCACTTACTAAATGTGAAAATGGTGCAGTGATTGGATAAAAATTGGAAATAACTAATTTTTCAGAATTAATTAATGCAAAAATTATTAATAAGCCTAGTGTTTCTAGGCTTAAAGATTTTTGCCTTAATTTAAATAGCGTTACTAATGCTAGTGCGTTTTTTACCAATGAACAAGCATTAGCTAACGAAGCTATTAAAAAAGGTGCTTATGCGATAATTAGCACTAAGGATTTATCAATTAGTGATAAAGAAGTAGCATTTTTAAAAATAAATGATTTTGAATTTGCTTTAACAAGATTGCTTGCGTTTTATTCAATTGATAAAAGGGTGGTTTTATTAGATGAATTAAGCATAGAGTGTTTAAATAGGCTAAATATTACTACTTTAAAAAATGACTTATTTTATGATTTTGAAAATATTTTAAAAAATAATTTAATTTTTTGCTCAAGCAAGGAATATTTAGATAAATTAAGCTTAAGCTATGAAAATATAAAGTATTCTTATGAAATTATTAAACGCTCTAGTTTTTTTTATCAAGATTTAATATTAAATGATGAGTATTATTACAATGTTTTTATACCTATAATATTTACAGAACAATTTGCAAAAATCAATGTATTTAAAGAACTAAATATCAATTATTCAAATCTTAAATTATTAGATTTTATATTTTTAAATGATAATAATGAAATAGTCAAAATGAGCGAAGGCTCTAAGGTTGTGTTTTTTGAAAATAACGAATTAATCATTAGCGAAATCAAAAAACATTTAAATTTATTTGAAATCACCAAAATAAAAAATCATACTTATATGTTATATAAAGGCGATAAAAATAAATTTATTAATGAATTAAATGTATTTAACGAAGGGTTATTTTTATGATTTATATAGTTTCTTTTGCGTTTTCTTTTTTGATGCTTTATTATTTAGCTTTAGTATTGCAGTTAAATAATTATAAATTTAAAAGAGTTTTATTTAATTTTTCTAAAAAGCGTTGGCATTTTTATTATCTAATAGCACCATTTTTACTCTATGTAATTACTTGTGATATTAATCATTTTTTAGCCTTAGGAGTAGCTATAATTTATCTTTTAGCTTTAATTATTTTAGCAAAAAATATTGATAAACCTTTAGTATTTACAGCTAGGATTAAGAGATTATTTTTATTTAATTTATTAGGTGCTTTTGTATTTACCCCAATTCATTTTTATTACAAACTTGACCCACATACCTTAGATATTATAATTTTTGCATTTTTACTTTCGTATATTTGTGAGTATTTTGTAAATAAGAGTTTTTACAATAAAGCTTACAATAAAATAAGCAATTTAAAAGATTGTAAAGTAGTATTAATCACCGCAAGTTATGGTAAAACAAGTATCAAACATTACCTAGCTAGTATTACTCAAAACTATTTTAAAATTCATTATGCTAAAGGTAGTATCAACACTCTTTTAGGGCTTATTAAAGATATTAATGAAAACCTAGACCCAAATACAAATTTATTAATAATAGAAGCAGGTGCTAGAAAAAAGGGCGATATAGAAGAAATCACAAAATTAGTCCGCCCTCATTATGTAATAATAGGACAAATTGGCACAGCTCATTTAGAATATTTTAAAAATATAGAAAATACTAAAGAAGTTAAAAAAGAAGCCCTAAAAAGCACTAGATTAGAATTAGCAATCACTCATAGTAGTGTAGGTGAGAGCTTTAGCTATGATAGTGCTTTAAGTGAGATAAAAGCTAGTTTAGATGGGCTTAGTTTTAAATGCAATGATGAAAAGTATTTTGCTAATTTATTAGGTAGTTTTAATGCTAGTAATTTATGTGCTTGTATTTACCTAGCTAAGGCTTTAGGTTTAAATTACGAGCAAATTTGCAAAGAAATAGCTAATTTAAAAGCTACAGAACATAGATTACAAATCATCTCTCGTGAGCCAAAATTTATAATTGATGATGGATTTAATGGTAATTATGATGGTATGAGTGATAGTTATAGAATAATTAAAGATTATAACTTAGGTAAAAAAGTCTTAGTTAGTCCAGGGATAATTGAAGCAAGTGAAGAGTTAAACAAAAAACTATGCGAAGTAATTAATGAATGTTTTGATTTAGCAATTATTACAAGTGAGACTAATGCTAGAATATATGATGAGAATTTAAAAATTAAAAAAATCATTCTAAAAGATAAAGCAAAATTAATTGAAACTTTAGCTAATGAAACTAAAGAAAAGGATTTAATAATATTCTCAAATGACGCTCCTAATTTCATATAAAATAGAATAAAATTATTAGCTAAAAAATTTTTTAGATAATAATTTTTATTATTTACCAATTATTATCCTATATTATTTATTATTACTTCACATTTTTAAAAGGAGATATAATGAAACAATTAACAACGGATTTTGGTAACCCAATAGGTTCAAATCAAAACTCACTTAGTGCAGGTGCAATGGGACCGCTTTTAATGCAAGATTATCAATTGATTGAAAAACTTGCTCATCAAAATAGAGAAAGAATTCCAGAGCGTGCAGTTCATGCAAAAGGAAGTGGAGCTTATGGAGAATTAAGAATAACACAAGATATTAGCAAATATACAAAAGCAAAAGTTTTTGCTAAGGGTGAAGTTACTCCACTTTTCTTACGCTTTTCAACAGTTGCAGGTGAAGCAGGTGCAGCTGATGCTGAAAGAGATGTTCGTGGCTTTGCGATTAAGTTTTACACAAAAGAAGGTATTTGGGATTTAGTAGGTAATAATACTCCTACATTTTTCTTAAGAGATGCTTACAAATTCCCTGATTTTATTCATACTCAAAAAAGAGACCCAAGAACTCATTTAAGAAGCAATAATGCTGCATGGGATTTTTGGACTTTAACTCCTGAAGCACTACATCAAGTAACAATTCTTATGAGTGATAGAGGAATTCCTGCATCATATCGCCATATGAATGGATATGGTTCTCATACTTATTCATTTATTAATGATAAAAATGAAAGATTTTGGGTTAAATTTCACTTTAAAACCAAACAAGGAATTAAGTGCTTAACAAATGAAGAAGCAGAAAAAATCATAGCAAAAGATAGAGAATCTCATCAAAGAGATTTATATGAAAATATTGAAAAAGGAAATTTCCCTGTTTGGAGCGTAAAAGTTCAAATCCTTGCGGAAAACGAAGTTGAAAAACTTGGATTTAATCCATTTGATTTAACAAAAGTATGGCCTCATAGCATTGTTCCATTAATTGAAGTTGGAGAAATGATATTAAATCGCAATCCACAAAATTATTTTAATGAAGTAGAGCAAGCTGCATTTAGCCCAAGCAATATTGTTCCAGGTATAAGCTTTAGCCCTGATAAAATGCTTCAAGCTAGAATTTTTAGCTATCCTGATGCACAAAGATACAGAATTGGTGCAAACTATCATCAATTACCTGTAAATAGAGCTAGAAATGAAGTTAGCACATATAATGTTGCAGGTGCTATGAATTTTGGTATAGGTGATAATTTAGCTAATGGTGCTTATTATGAGCCAAATACTTTAGGTGGTGCAAGTGAAAACGCTAAATATCTTGAGCCTGATTTGGCAATAGGTAATAGTGCAGCTAGATATGCTCCGCTTGATAATGATTTTTATACACAACCAAGAAATCTATTTAATATCTTACCTGCTGATGAAAAAGAAAGACTATATAAAAATCTAGCAGCAAGTTTTGATGGTGTAAAAGATGAAATTATTGCAAAAGCTCTGGCACATTTTGAAAAAATTAGCCCTGAATATGCAAATGGCGTAAGAAAAGCTTTAGGAAAATAAAATGCAATTAAGTAGTGCCGAATTAGCAAGATACGATGAATTATGTAAAATGGCGTTGGATTTTGCAAGAAATAATGATTACAACACTCTCCTTAACATGATAAAGGCAGGATTTAATGTTGATTTTAAAGACCATCGTGGAAACACACTTTTAATGTTGGCTTGTTATAACGGCTCTTACGAATGCGCTCAAATGCTTATTAGCAATGGTGCAAGTGTTGATATGAAAAATGATAAAGGTCAAACTCCACTAGCTGGAGTTTGCTTTAAAGGTTATTTAAATATCGTAAAACTGCTAGTAGAAAACGGAGCAAATATTGATGAAAACAATGGTTTAGGAATGACTCCTTATACATTTGCTTTAATGTTTGGAAGAACTGAAATTGCTGAATATTTAGCTTCTCAAAAATCTAGTATATTAAAAAAATTAACGTTAAAACTCTTAAAACTCTTCAAAAAAGTATAAAATTTAAAAGCAAATAATATTTTTTATAAATAATTAATATTATTTGCTATTTTATGATATATTTTTGCAAAAAATTTTAAAGGAGATAAAATGTTAAATTGTAACAATCTAAATTCTTTTGTATTATTCACTAAAGCCCATTGACCCTTACTCTTATTTTTTAATTTCCCAATTTTTATTATTGTTTATTTTTTTAGTTTTTTATTTTTAGCATTTTAAGCTTTATAGCTTTATTTTATTTGCTTGAAAATAAATTTGTTTTATTGTTTTTAAAGGAAAAATTATGAAAAAATTTATTATTTTATTAGCATTTGTAATGCAAATTTTCGCACAAGATTTGATTAAAGTTGGAATTGACCCAGCATATGCACCATTTGGATATATGAAAGATGGTAAAGCATATGGATTTGATATAGATTTAGTAAATGAAATGGCTAAAATATTGGATATTAAAGTGGAATTTGTTCCTATGAATTTTGATGGTTTAATAGGTGGTTTAAAACTTAAAAAAATTGATATGATAGCTTCAGGGCTTAGAAATACACCAGAAAGAGCTAAAAGTGTTGAGTTCAGTGATTTTTACTACATAAGTAGTAATTATTTTTTAAAACAATCTTCAAGAACTGATATTAATGAAATTAATGGACTTACTATAGGAGCACAATTAGGCTCAATTCAAGCTGATATATTAGCTAGATTTAAAGATGTAAAAATATTTTTAAATGCTGATACTTCAAATTTAATCTTAGCATTAGTTGGTGGCAAAATTGATTCTGTTTTAGTAGATAAAACTGTAGCCAAAGGATATTTAAAAAATTATAAAAATTTAGTTGTATTTAAGAAAACTGAAGAAAAAACTGATGGTCTAAGTTTTGCTTTTGCTAAAGGAAATACAAAGTTAAGAGATGAATTTAATAGGGCACTTAAAATTATAAAAGATAGTGGAATTTATAATAATTTAATAAAAAAATATGATATGGAATAAGGAAAAATTATGAAAAAATTAATTATTTTATTAGCATTTGTAATGCAAATTTTCGCACAAGATTTGATTAAAGTTGGTATGTCGCCTGGTTTTGCTCCGTTTGGATATATAAAAGATGAAAAAATCGTTGGCTTTGATATAGATTTAGTAAATGAAATAGCTAAAGTGTTGGATATTAAAGTGGAATTTGTTCCTATGGATTTTGATGCTTTAATGGGTGCTGTTAAATTAGGCAAAATTGATGTGATAGCTTCAGGACTTAGCAATACTCCTGCAAGGGCAAAAAATGTTGAGTTTAGTGATATTTATTACACTGGTTCAAATTGTTTTTTAAGATTAAAATCAAGAACTGATATTAAAGATTTAAATAATTTAGTAGTGGGAGTGCAATTAGGTTCAATTCAAGCTGCAATGCTTAATGAAATTCCTTCGGCAAAACCATTTTTAAATTCTGAAATTTCAAATCTAATCCTAGCATTAGTAAATGGCAAAATAGATGCTGTTATAGTTGATAAATTAGTAGCTAGAGGATACTTAAATACCTATAAAGAAATTGAAATATTTAAAGATATAAAAGAAAAAGGAGGCACTAGCTTTGCATTTGCTAAAGGTAATATTAAATTAAGAGATGATTTTAATAAGGCTTTAGAAATTATAAAAAGTCAAGGAATTTATGAAAAATTATTAGAAAAATATGAAATGTGATATTTTTTAATACAAATTTTGTTAATTTTGTTACAAATCGTAACGAAATTAACAAAAAAAATAATTTTTTATCATCATTAACAAAAAATATTGATATTATTATTTAAATTATTTTAAAGGAGAAAAAATGCAAAAGAGTGTTGCTAAATTATTTTTAAGACTTCGTTGATGCTTACTACTATTTTTTAATTTCCCAGATTTTATCATTGTTAATTTTTATTATTGTTAGTTTTATCATTGTTATTTAGGTTATATTAGTTTTTTGCTTTAAGCAATTTAGTTATTTATTTTTATTAAAAGGATTAATTATGAAAAAGTTATTTTTAGGTTTTGCACTAGTTGCACAAATTTTTGCTCAAGATATTTTAAAAGTAGGAACATCTCCTGGTTATGCACCATTTGAATATATGAAAGATGGTAAAATTGTTGGATTTGATATGGATTTAGTGGAAGAAATAGCAAAAATACTAGATATTAAAGTTGAATTTGTTGCTATTGAATTTGATGGTTTAATCAATGCTTTAAAAGCAGGAAAAATTGATGTTATAGCTTCTGGAATGAATGAAACCCCACAAAGAGCAAAAAGTGTTGATTTTTCTAATTCATATTATAACGGGGTAAATTATTATGTTAAATTAAAAGAAAATACTAATATAAATTCTTTAGAAGATTTATCAAAAGGAGCTAAATTAGGAGCTCAATTAGGCACTTTACAAGCTGATGAAGTTAGTAAAATTAAAGGCGTAAAACCATATTTAAATTCTGAATTAATAGTTTTTGTTTTAGCAACCGTTAATAAAAAAATAGATGGTTTTGTATTAGACGCTGCTGTGGCTAAAGGCTATATTAATACTTATCCTGAACTTAGCGTATTTGCTAAAACACCAATTTTAGGTGATGGAGTGAGTTTTGCATTTGCTAAAGGTAATACAAAATTAAAAGATGATTTTAATAATGCCTTAAAAATTCTAAAAGACAACGGAACTTATGTAAAATTATTACAAAAATACGATTTAGATAATTAAGGAGAAAGTATGAAAAAAATTGTTTTAGCTTATAGCGGGGGTCTTGATACTTCAGCAATTATTCCTTGGCTTAAAGAAAATTATGATTGTGAAGTGTATGCTTTAGTAGCTGATGTGGGTCAAGATAAAAATGAATTAGTAGATGTTAAACAAAAGGCATTTAATTCAGGGGCAAAAGATTGTGTGGTAGTTGATTTAAAAGAAGATTTTGTTAAAAACTATATATATCCTACAATTTTAAGTGGGGCATTATATGAAGGCACATATTTACTAGGCACTTCAATGGCAAGACCGGTAATTGCTAAGGCTTTAGTTGATTATGCAATAAGCATTAATGCTGATGCTATCGCACATGGAGCTACAGGAAAAGGAAATGATCAAGTAAGATTTGAATACACTATAAACGCACTAGCACCTAAGTTAGAAGTTATAGCTCCTTGGAGAATTTGGAATATGAAATCAAGAGAAGATTTGCTTGATTTTTTAGCGTTAAAAAATATTAAAACAACTGCGAGTAAAGAAAAAATCTATAGCAAAGATGCAAACGCTTGGCATATTTCAACTGAAGGTGGAGTTTTAGAAGACACAACAACTTTTAATAATGAAGATTGTTTTTGTCTAAGTGTAAATCCAAAAATCGCTCCTAATGAAGCTGAATTAGTAAAATTAAGCATTGAAAAAGGTGTGGTTACAAAGGTAAATGATATTAGCCTAAGTCCTTACGAAGCGTTAAATAAGCTTAATGAAATAGGGGCAAAACACGGAGTTGGTAGGATTGATATTGTAGAAAATAGGCTTGTGGGAATGAAATCAAGGGGATGCTATGAAACACCTGGCGGAACAATTATAAATACTGCTTTAAGAGCGTTAGAGCAAATCGTTCTTGATAGAGATAGCTTAAAATTAAGAGCTATGTTAGGACTTGAAATGAGCTATTTAGTGTATGATGGTAAGTGGTTTTGCCCTACAAGAGCTGCTATTAGTGCTGCGATTAATGAATTTAGCAAAGATTTAAATGGAGAAATAATTATAGAATTATATAAAGGCAATTGCAATGCAATGAGTAAAAGCTCTCCTAATAGTCTTTATTATAAAGATTTTGCAACTTTTAGTGAAGATGAAGTTTATAATCAATTTGATGCAGCAGGATTTATAAGACTATTTAGCTTAAGTGCAAAAATTAGAGCACTAAAAAAATCTTAATTTAATATTTTAGGTCTTTTCATTAAGACCTAAAATTATTCTATTTCTATATTTACTTTATATACAATCTAATTCTATTTTCTAGCTATTCAAAACACTATTACGATATTTATTTTAATTTTTACACAAAGCATAGTGATGAATTAAATAATATTTTTTATCAAAAAATAAATTATAAAACTATAAAATTTTATATAAATAATATTTTTTATTATCTAAAAAACTTTATAATCTTTTTACTTTAATTAAAAGGAGAAAATAATGAAAAAAATTATGTTATCTTTAAGTTTATTAGCAGGTTTAAATGCTGCTAGTTTAATTGATGAAGCAAAAGAAGCAGGTTTGGTTGCTATACCTAGCGATAAAGCCAAATTAGAAGAATTAATTAAACAATATGCACCTGATTATGTAGAATATCCTACCACTAAAGAAAGAGTTGAAATTGGTAAAAAACTATATTTTGACCCAAGAATTTCAAAAAGTGGAATTATATCTTGTAATACCTGTCATAATTTAGGTTTAGGTGGAACTGATGGAGTTCCAGCAAGTACAGGGCATAAATGGTCTCCTAATCCACATCATCTAAACTCTCCAACGGTTTATAATTCTGTATTTAATTCTTCACAATTTTGGGATGGTCGTTCAGGTCATTTACAAGACCAAGCAAAAGGGCCTATTCAATCATCAGTAGAAATGGCAGCTATACCAAGTGAAGTTGTGAGCAAAATTACTTCAATTCCTGAATATGTTAATGATTTTAAAAAAGCTTATGGAGATAAAAAAATTGATTTTGATTTAATTGCTACAAGTATTGGTATTTTTGAAAGAACCTTAATAACTCCATCAAGATTTGATGAATTTTTAAATGGTAATGAAAAAGCTTTAAGTAAAGAAGAAAAACAAGGATTAAAACTATTTATAGATAAAGGTTGCACTGCTTGTCATACAGGTATTAATCTTGGTGGGACACTACAAGCATTTGAAGTAGCTAATAAATATAAATATGCAAATATAGGTGATTTTAAAGGAGATAGCGATGGTTTAATTAAAGCTCCTACATTAAGAAACATTGAATTAACCGCACCTTATTATCATAATGGCGCTATTTGGGAATTAGATGAAGCTGTTAAATTAATGGGAAAAATCCAATTAGGAATAGAAATAAATGATGAAGAATCACAATTAATAATTACATTCTTAAAATCACTAACAGGTAAAATGCCTGATATTACATATCCTAGCTTACCTGCTTCAACTTCTAAAACAATCAAACCTGATTTAGAATATTAAAACATTCCTAGCTAAATGCTAGGAATTTAAATTAAAATAATGCTTCTTTATTTTCTTCAACTTTTGGGATAAATAGTTTTAATCCACCTAGCATATGAAAATGTAAATGAAACACTTCTTGTCCTGCATCAGCACCTACATTAGTAAGTAATTTATATCCGCTTTTATCAAGTCCTAATAATTTTGCAACTTCGTGAATAAAATCTGTCATTTTCGCCATTGTAGCACCATCAACATCTTGAAAACTTACAAATCTTTTTTTAGGAATTATTAATATATGAACAGGAGCTTTTGGGTCTATATCGTGAAATGCTAAAAATTCATCATTTTCTAAAACTTTACTAGATGGGAGTTCGCCTATTACAATTCTTTCAAAAACATTTAAATCGCTCATTTTCTTTCCTTTTTTTAATAGTCTTAATCGTTTATTTATGTAATTTACACTAAAATTGTAAAAAATCAATAAAAAGGCTAACTCTTGGAAGATATTTTAATTAGTTTAGATAATTGTTCTTCGCTTGAAGAATTAGAGCAAATAAAGGTGCAAATTCTTGGTAAAAAAGGTTATTTAACAAGTGAATTTGCTAAGTTAAAAGACTTAGAAGGTGATGAAAAAAAACAAAGAGCAGAAATTTTAAATAAATTAAGAGATGAATTTAACGATAAATTTACTCAAAAGCAAAAATATTTAAAAGATGAATTTATAAAAGCAAAAGCTAAAAAAGATGCTTTCAATTTTGCTTATTTTGATGAGCGTTCAAATTCTGGTGCTCTTCATCCCGTAATGAGCACAATGGATAAGATAATTGATTATTTTTTAAGACAAAATTTTAGTCTTGAAGAAGGTCCGTTGATTGAAGATGACTTTCATAATTTTGAAGCTTTAAATTTACCTAAATCACATCCTGCTAGAGATATGCAAGATACTTTTTATTTTATAGATAAATTACTACTTAGAACTCAAACAAGTCCGGTGCAAATAAGAACTATGAAAAAACAAAATCCACCTATTAGAATGATTGCACCTGGTGCCGTATTTAGAAGAGATTTTGATATTACACACACTCCTATGTTTCATCAAATAGAAATGCTTGTGGTTGAAGATGGAGATAAAATATCTTTTGCTAATTTAAAATATGTTTTAGAAGAATTTTTAAGATATATGTTCGGAGATGTAAAAGTTAGATTTCGTCCAAGCTTTTTCCCATTCACAGAGCCTAGTGCAGAAGTTGATATATCTTGTGTATTCTGCGGTGGTTGTGGTTGTAGAATTTGTAAGCAAACTGGCTTTATTGAAGTTATGGGTTGTGGTATGGTTCATCCAAATGTATTTAAAAATGTTGGCTATAAAAATGTTAGCGGATATGCTTTTGGTTTAGGAGTTGAGCGATTTGCAATGCTACTTCATAAAATACCTGATTTAAGGTCATTATTTGAAGGAGATTTAAGATTATTGGAGCAATTTAAATGATAATTAGTAAGAATTGGTTAAATGAATTTATAGACTTAAAAAATATTAGCACAGATGAATTAGTAAAAACTTTAAATAGCATAGGTTTAGAAGTTGATGGAGTAACTACAATTATAGCTCCTAAAAAAGTTGTAGTTGCAAAAGTAATGAGTAAAGAAAAGCACCCTGATGCTGAAAAATTAAGTATTTGCCAAGTAGATGTTGGTAATGAAGTTTTGCAAATCGTATGTGGAGCTAAAAATGTTGAAGCAGGGCAATTTGTAGCAGTTAGTTTAGAAGGTGCACAAATTGGTGATATTACTATTAAAAAAGCTAAATTGCGTGGGGTTGAGAGCAATGGAATGATATGCTCATCAACTGAACTTGGATTTGCCAAAATAAATGATGGCATTATGGTTTTAGATAATAGTATAGGCGAACTTACTTTAGGTAAAGAATTATGCGAATATCCTTTATTTAATGATGAATTAATTGAAATTGAGCTAACTCCTAATCGTGGGGATTGCTTAAGTATTAATGGTATAGCAAGAGATTTAAGTGCAGCATTAGATATTAATTTAAAAGAAAAGAAACCTTTTAAAGATGTTGATAATGCAGAAGGCATTAGAAGAATTTTGAATGTTCATTTTAGTGATGGAATTGATGGTAATTTAAATATAAAAGCAATAGAATTATTAAATAATATTGAAAATACTTTAAAGGTTAAATTAAGATTAGCTAGTATTGAAGAATTAAAAGATAATGCTATAGAAAACTTATTATCTTATACAACACATGCAAGCGGGGTATTATTTAATGCAGTTGATTTAAGCAAATTATGTAATGAATGCGAGCAAATAAGTTTAGATGTAAAAACCAAAGAAAACAAAGAATTTGTTATTAAGTATAAAGATAAAGAATTAGCAATTGCTGGAATTACACAAAATGAAGAATTTAAAATAGATAAAGATAGTAAAAAAATAATCATAATTGCAAATTATGTAAATCCTAAAATAATCGCAAATACTCATAAAAATTATAAAAATACAGATATTTATAGAAGTTTTAGGGGCAGCGAACCAGAGCTTAATATAGGAATTGATTATTTATTTAATTTGTTACAACTTAATAAAAACATTAAAATTTATGGTAGTTCTTGTCAAAATACCCCAAGCAAAGAAAAAATATCAATTAATTGTAATATTAGCGAGCTTGAAAATATGATAGGTCAGTCTTGCGAAAAAAATGATGTTGTGAAAATTTTAAAAAGACTAGGGTTTGAATTAAGTATTGCTGAAGATAATCTATATTTAAAAGTTCCATTTTATAGACACGATATTAATAATTCTGCTGATATTTGTGAAGAAATAGTAAGAATGATTGGCATTGATAATATTAAGCCTAAACCACTTGATTTTTATGAATTGAACAGAACAAACAACACTTATTTAAAATATAAAAAATCTCTTGAATTAAGAAATAGGGCTTTAATGTGTGGATATTTTGAAAGTATTGGCTATATTTTTGATAGCAAAGAATTTTTAGAAAAATTAAATTTAAAATATATCAAAAATGAAATTATAAACCCAATCACAAATGAAATGAATACGCTAAGAAGTTCTATTATTAGCACACTTTTAAAACAAGCTAGTTTTAATTTTAATAATTCAAGAAAATCAGTAAAATTATTTGAAATTGGTAGTGTCTTTGATGAAAACGGACAAGAAAATAAAAAATTTGCTTTAATTAGCTCTGGCTTAAGTGAAAATGCAAATTTAAAAAATCATGCAAAACCTAAAAATGTTGATTTTTTCACATTCTTAAATGAATTAAAAACAATATTAAAGGATTTCCAATTAAAATCTAGTGATTATCATTTATTTAGCGAATTTGAAAGAGCTGATATTTATAAAAACAATCAAAAAATAGGGGTAGTTGGAAGATTAGATTTACATTTAGAAAATGAATTAGAATTACCGGTTACTTATTTATGCGAAATTGATTTTAATGCTTTAGAGTATGATTTTATACAAGCAAAAGCTTATTCAAAATTCCAAGGAACAACTAGAGATTTAAGTATTTTAGTGCCTAAAAATTATGATTATTCAGTTATAAAATCAACTATAAATAAATTAAACATTAAGAATTTAAAAGATTTTAAAATCGTAGATTTATATCAAGATGAAAGCTTAAAAGATTATGAAAGTTTAAGTATAAGTTTTTCATTTGTTGATGATGAAAAAGTATTAAAAAATGATGATATAAATAATGAAATGAATGAAATTATTAGTGAATTAGATAAAATAGGATTAAAATTAAGATGAGAATAAAAGCATTAAATAAACAATTTGATTTAGTTTTGGAAAATATAGCTGCAGATAAATCTATCTCTCATAGAGCTGCTTTATTTTCTTTATTAACTAATGGGGAGTGTAAGGTTAAAAACTATCTTTACGCACAAGATTGCCTACATACTTTAGAAGTTGTAAGAAATTTAGGTGCGACAATAAAAATATATGAAGATAAAAATGAATTAGTTATAACACCGCCTAATGCTATCAAATCTCCTAATGTAGTTTTAGATTGTGGAAATTCTGGGACACTAATGAGACTTTTAATTGGTTTTTTAGCTAGTCAAGATGGTTTGTTTGTTTTAAGCGGAGATGAATATTTAAACAAAAGACCTATGAAAAGAGTAAGCGATATACTTAATAAACTAGGGGCTAAAATTGATGGTAGAGAAGGGGCAAATTATGCTCCTTTAGCAATTAGGGGAGAAAAAATAGATTATTTTACTTTTGAAAATACTCTAAAATCAGCACAAGTAAAAACCGCATTAATATTAGCTGGATTATTGAGTAATGGTTGCGAAATATACGAAAGCGAATTAAGCAGAGACCATTCAGAAAATTTATTAAAAATGATAAAAGCACCAATAAAAACAGATGGTTCTAAAATAGAAGTAAAACCATTACAAGATAAATTACAATCGTATGAAATAGAAGTTCCAAATGACCCTTCTTCTGCATTTTTCTTTGCTGTTTTATGTGCTATCAGTGATAATTCCACTCTAGTTTTAAAAAATATGCTTTTAAATAAAACTAGAATTGAAGCATTTAAAATTCTTGAAAAAATGGGGGCAAATATTACATATCAAATAGAGAAAAATGATTATGAAAATATAGGAACCATTACTATAAAAAGTTCTAAGCTAAAAGCTGTTGAAGTTAGTGAAAATATTTCTTGGCTAATTGATGAAATACCAGCATTATCAATAGCATTTTTATATGCTGAAGGAAATTCTATTGTCAAAAATGCAAAAGAATTAAGAGTAAAAGAAAGCGATAGAATAAAGGCTGTCCTTGAAAATTATTCAATTTTAGGTGTTGAATATGAAGAATTTGAAGATGGATTTATGGTTGTTGGAAAAAGTATAAAAAATAATAATGTAATGCTAAAAAGTTTTGCAGACCACAGAATAGCTATGAGTTTTTCTTTGCTAGCTAAAGATTATGAAATAGAAATTGACAATGTTGAATGTGTAGATGCTTCTTTTACAAATTTTTATGAAATTTTATCTTTATTTGAAAGACAATAAAATATGAAAATAGAATTAGCTAAAAGTTACGGATTTTGTTTTGGAGTTAAAAGAGCTATCAAACAAGCAGAAAAGACTAAAGATGCAGCCACCATTGGGCCATTAATTCACAATAATGATGAAATATCAAGATTAAAGAACGATTTTAATGTAAAGACTATTAATGATATAACAGAATTAAATGATGAGAAAAAGGCTATTATAAGAACGCATGGAATAACAAAACAAGACTTAGACATATTAAAAGAAAGTGGTAGAGAAATTATAGACGCAACTTGCCCTTTCGTTAAAAAGCCACAAGAAATTGTGGAAAAAATGAGCAACGAAGGGTATGAAATTGTTATTTTTGGTGATAGCAATCATCCAGAAGTAAAAAGCGTAAGAAGTTATGCTACTACTAATAATTATGTAGTTTTAGATGAAAAAGAACTGATAGATATTAAGTTTAAAAATAAAGTAGCTTTAGTAAGTCAAACTACAAAAAAAGTAGAAAAATTTATGCAAATAGCTAATTTTTTAATGTTAAAAGTAAAAGAAGTAAGAGTTTTTAATACAATTTGCGATGCAACATTTAAAAACCAAGAAGCTATTAAAATTCTTGCAATGAAAAGTGATGTTATGATAATTGTTGGCGGTAAAAATAGCTCAAATACAAAGCAATTATTTTTAATAGCAAAAGAGCATTGCAAAGATAGTTATTTAATTGAAAATGAAAATGAATTAGATTTTAATTGGTTTAAGGATAAAAATCTATGCGGAATTAGTGCAGGAGCTAGCACACCTGAATGGATTATTGATAAAGTTGTTAAAAAAATAGAAAATTTTACTTAATATTAAATAGTCATAAGTGAAATAGTGATAGAATAGGGCACAATCATTTCTTAATTTGATTAATTTTATTACAAAAGGACCAAAATGGCTAAGTTAAATGGAGCTCATAACAATTTAGAAGATTTAGAAAACATTGATTTCGCGGCAATGTTAGATGAGTTTGAAAGCGAAAAAAATCCTGAAAATATTTCAGTAATTGATGGAAAAATTATTAAAATTGAAGGCGACGAAGTATTTGTTGATATACAAGATAAATCAGAAGGTGTTTTAAACATTAGTGAAATCACAAAAGATGATAAGCTATTATTTAATGTTGATGATGTTATTAAAGTAACAGTTGTAGGTAGTTATAATGGACGCCGTTTATTATCATACAAAAAAGCACTTCGTAAAGAAAAAGTAGTTGAATTTATTAAAAACTATAATGAAGACAATAACGATACTTTTGAAGTAAAAATCATAGGAAAAAATCGTGGTGGTTTTGTTGCAGTAGATAATAATGAAGTAGAATTTTTCTTACCAAAATCACAATGCTCTCATAAAGAAATTAATACTTTAATGAATAAAAAAATTAAAGTTAAAATATTAAAAATTGATGAAGAAACACAAAGTATAGTTGTGTCAAAAAGAAAAGCAAACGAAGAAGACCGCAAAAAGAAAAAAGAATTAATTAATAATATAATCAACGATTCAGAACTTAAAGAAGGTGTTGTTAGAAAACTTACAAGCTATGGAATGTTTGTTGATATTGGTGGAGTTGATGGCTTAGTTCATTATAGCGAAATATCTTATAAAGGTCCTGTAAATCCTAGTACTTTATACAAAGAAGGGGATAAAGTTTTAGTAAAAATTGTAGGATATGATGAAGAGAAGAAACATATTTCTTTATCAATTAAAGCAGCTTTAAGTGACCCTTGGGATGAAATTAAAGATAGCTTAGAAATTGGAGATATTTTAAAAGTAGTAGTTTCTAATATTGAAAATTATGGAGCTTTTGTAGATTTAGGAAATGATATTGAAGGATTTTTACATATAAGTGAAATTTCTTGGGATAAAAATGTTAAAAATCCAAGAGATTATTTAAAAGAAGGTCAAGAAATTGATGTTGAAGTAATTGAAATAGATTATGAAAAACGCCGTTTAAGAGTATCTCTTAAAAATTTACTTCCAAAACCTTTTGATGGCTTTAATGAGAAATTTAAAGCAGGAGATATTGTTGAAGGCGAGATTAGCACTATTACAAATTTTGGAGCTTTTGTTAAAATTGACAATATTGAAGGTTTATTATTAAATGATGATATATCTTGGACTGAAAATGAAACTTGCAAAAAAGTTTATAAAGTAGGGGATAAAGTAAAAGTTAAAATTAGAAAAATTGATAGTGAAAACCAAAAAATTTCTTTAAGTGTTAAACATTTAGAAGAAAGTCCTAGTTCATTATTTGCTAAAGAACATAGATTAGGTGATGTTATTAAAGGTATTGTAAGCGATATTAAAGACTTTGGAGTGTTCGTTAAAGTAAATGATAAAGTTGAAGCTTTAATTAAAAATGAAGATTTAGGAGAAGTTAAGCCTAATATTGGAGATGAAATTGAAGGAGCTTTAATTTTCACTAGAAATGGTAAAATTCGCTTAAGTATAAAAAAATTAAATTTAATTAAAACTCGTGAAGATTTAGAAAAATTTAATTCTGATGATAAAATTACAATAGGTGATATAATTAAAGATCAATTACAATAGTAATGAAACAACACTCGTTATATTTTATATTTGGAATAATTTTTTTTATTTTAGTATTGGTTTTAATGCTATTAATAAAATCTGCAAATTATAAAGATTTGCAGATTTCTAAAATTATTGATGAAAATATTGAAATTATTAAAAATAAAATATCAAATAATGAGTGGTATGCTAAATTAGCTAAAGATGAATTGGGAGATTCTTACCCAATATCAAATGAACTTTATGTTCATTTTGAATTACAAGATACAGGTAATTTAAGTAAAAAGAAATTTTTTAAATTAAATATAGATAAAAACGATAATTATTCTTTATTTTGCGTAAAACAAACTATATCTAATTTAAATTTGAAATATTTTTTAATTAATAATAAAAAATATTCTCAGATAGTCATAGATACTAACAATATTTCTTTATTGCATTACCTTATAGATAGTTTAAAAAACTATAATATCAATTCTGATTTTGAAGAAATTTGGATTTAATTTAATTTTAAAGGATTAACAAAATGGCATCTTATTCAATGGGTGATTTAAAAAAGGGTTTAAAAATAGAAATAGAAGGTGTTCCTTATAAAATAGTGGAATATCAACATGTAAAGCCAGGTAAAGGTCCTGCTTTCGTAAGAATAAAAATAAAATCTTTCATAAATGGTAAGGTTTTAGAAAAAACTTTCCACGCAGGTGATAAATGTGAATCTCCTAATTTAGTAGAAAAAGAAATGCAATATTTATATGATGATGGAGAATTTTGCCAATTTATGGATAATGAGACTTATGAGCAAGTAGCTATAACAGAAGAAGATGTTGGCGAAAGTAGAAAATGGATGATTGATGGTATGAATGTAAGTGTATTATTCCATAACGGAAAAGCAATAGGCGTTGAAGTTCCGCAAGTTGTTGAGTTAAAAATAGTTGAAACTCAACCGAATTTCAAGGGTGACACACAAGGCTCTAATAAAAAGCCAGCTACTTTAGAAAGCGGTGCAGTTGTTCAAATACCTTTCCATGTATTAGAAGGGGAAGTTATTAGAGTAGATACTCAAAGAGGCGAGTATATAGAAAGAGCTAATAAATAATTATGAACGATAAAGCAAAGCGTGTAAAATACTTAAGAGCTTTAGAAAAAGCTGCTAATCGCTTTGCTTTAGCCTTAAAAAAAGAAGATTTTTCAGATGGTATTTTCGCGTCTAGTATAGAGCAGAATTTAAAATTACTAAATAAATGTGAGCCAGTTTATCTTGATTCTACATATTCAAAAGAATTAGAAAATTTTGTAAATTTATGCTGTTTTTCTCAATTAGACAGATTTGAATTAATTAGCAAATTTAATACTCTAGAGAAAATAAAAAAGCAAAATCAATACAAAAAAACAAAACATAAAAATCAATTGTATGATAATTTATTTAGTTAAAATATATTTTTATTTAAATAAGTTATTGGAGAATTAAAATGGATGATTTTGATAAATTATTTGAGACCACACCAGAAGAAAAACTAATAGATGTATTACAAAACGCACCAAGAGGTGCAGTTCAAAATACTATAGTAACGCATAGTAAAGAATTTTTAGCATTAAAATTATTATTAGAAAAGCAAAATATAGACTATACACAAGTTGAAGAATTTATATTTAATAATGATGCTTTGCTAAATGAAATGCTAAATGATGTTTTTATAGATTTAACAGCAAAAATTTTAGGGCATGAGGGATAATGAAAGTTATTTTTGATGATATTGTTGAAATTTATGATGATACATTAAATGAAGAAGATTTATTAATTAAAGCAAAAAGCCTTAAACCTTGGAGAAAAGGGCCTTTTAAAATAAATAATATTTTTATAGATAGTGAGTGGAAAAGCAATATAAAATATAATATTTTAAAAAAGCATATTGGTTGTATTGAGAATAAAATAGTGGCTGATGTTGGGTGCAACAATGGTTATTATATGTTTAGAATGCAAGAATTTAGACCGACTAAGATTGTCGGATTTGACCCTTCTCAAAGATGCTATGAGCAATTTACTTTTTTAAATTCCTTATTTAAAACGAATATTGTATTTGAGAGATTAGGGGTAGCTGATTTGCCAAGCTACAATCATAAATTTGATGTAATTTTTTGCTTAGGGGTGATTTATCACAGAAGCGACCCAGTGCAAATGCTAAAACAATTAAAACAAAGTCTAAACACTAATGGGATTGTATTCTTAGATACTATTTATTTTGATAGTGAACAACCTTTTGCTTTAGTTCCAGATACAAGTTATGCAAAAATGTCTAATGTATATTTTATACCAAGTATTAAAGCATTGCAAAATTGGTGTAAAAAAGCTAATTTTAAAGAATTTGAAATACTAGCAACTTCTAAAACAACAATAGAAGAGCAAAGGAAAACAGATTGGATTGATGGATATAGCTTGGAAGATTTTTTAGAAGATAATGATTTTACAAAAGAAGGTTATCCTGCACCAAAAAGAATATATATAAAATTAAAGGTATAAAATGGCTGAAGAAAAAAATGATATAGAAGAAAATTCTACAGAGATTAAAATCAATGTTGAAGCTTGCCCTACAATAAATACAGAAATTTGTGGCAACATTACCGAAACAGATGAAAACAAAGCAAATCTGCAATTAAAAATAACATCTGAATTAATTTCAGATTCTGAAGGTTTAGCGCATAATGGTTTTATATATTCTGCAGGAGCTTATGTTGCACAAGTAGCAATTAACAAAAAAAATACCTGTGTTATAGGCTCAAGAACTAGTTTTTTTGCGCCGGCCAAAATAGGGGATATTATATCTTTTGAAGCAACTGCTAAATTTGATAATAGTAAAAAAAGAGAAGTTTTAGTAAAAGCATATATAAGAGAAGTATGCGTATTTGAAGGTATTTTTTATGTTCTAGTAACAGATGAACATATATTAAAAATGCAAAAAAGTGAATTAGCAAAATACCAGAGTAAAAAACAAGAATAATAATTTTCTTGTTTTACAAACTAAAACCTTTTATACAAATCAAATTCAAAATATAAAAAAAACACTACACTTAAAACAACGGCACTTGCATTTGCCTTAACTTAAAGCATATTTGATATTTAGTTTAAAATGAGTATTTAAAAAGTGCTTAAACATTATATATATTTGACTTCAAAAGATATCAATAGCAAATATTATATTGAGTCATTTTATGATATTGATTGACAGGCGGACTAGACTAAGTTACCTTGCTAGCGAAGCATTAAAGCCTTGTATATTAGCCTACAATACACATTTAAAGCCCTTGTCGCTCAATAAGAGCTACTTATATCACGCATTTGCATTATACAATTATGTATTAATAGGAGCTTAAAATGGGCTTAGATTTGGAAATAGATAAAATTAGCTTTTGATGGATTTAACGGAATTAAAGACAAGCAAACTTCTTTAAAGGTGCTTGGTCGTGTAGCAAAGCTAAGTGCTGATGATATGAATAAATTAAATGCAAGTATTACTAAGCTTAACAAACTTGATATAAAAACAAAATTAGCAAGTAAAGAGTTAAAAAATTTTAAAGATGAACTAAGTGGCAATTTAGCCCGAATTGGTGCTTTAGCTGTGCCTGTGAAGTTTGCGTGAGATTTCGAGAGTGCATTGGCTGATTTTAATAATACTGCTAAGCTTAGTGATTTTGAGCTTTTTAGCAAATAACATACATATATTTCTATTGTCCAATGAGTTTATAAAAAATAATTCAAAATACTATTAAACACAACAAGTAAGCTTAAAATAACATTGAACTAATAGTTGCCAAAAAAGACTTAATAAGAATTTGTCATAAACAATCTAAAATCTTTAGTTTTATTAAAATCGCAGAGTGGTGATATGGTTTTAAAATACTAATTTGAAAATTATAGTTTTCAATACTAATATAATATATAAACATAATTAAATATGCTAATAATCAATTTAGATTGCTTTATTATTAAAATAATTTAATAGTCTTACGGAACTTAAAAATTATATACTTATACCAATCACTTATGTATTTTTTATATGTCTACGCCAATAATTTCAATACTATAAAAATACTTCATTTCCAAACATAACAAAATTAGATTTAATAAGGTTTTAGAATTCAATTTATATATGTAATATAATTTTCAAACTATTTCTTATATACTTAACATAAATTTGAGTTATTTCTATATTAATTATTTTAATAAAATATATAAATAATTTTTGATATTTTATACGATATTTAGTATATTTATAAAAATAATCATATTATTTTATGTATTATTTTATGTAAAATTATCATATTTTTTTATTATTATTTTTAATAAAATTTTACATATTAAATTTATATTGAAAACTAAGTTTATAATATAATCTTCTTTTATTATAATTTTTTTTCTATATTAAACAACTTATTTTAAGGAACAATTATGAAATACCCTTTAGATTGTGAAGACAATTTTTCAAAATCATTTTTATTTTGGATAGCTAAATTTCTTAAATTTAAATTAAATTCTTTATCAAATAAACTACTTGAAAAAGCAGAAGAATTAAGAGAGATTAATATTGCTTTAAGTAAAAATAATTTCACTATAGAAGAATTAGATGAGTTAGCTAAAAAATCAAGAAATATAGGAATGATTGGTGTAAATACTTATTTTAACCCTATTAAAAAATTTTACGAGCAAATAATTCACTATAAGCTGTACTCTCTAAAACTAATTGATGAAGAATTAGTAATTGAAATTCTATCAAGTATAACAGCAGGTCTTAGTGATGCGAGTAAAAAAAATCACAAAATCGCTATAGTTAATTTTTTTAAATTTTTAAGTTCACAAAATAAAGATGATGATAGTTCTTATGTTTATGAAATAGAGTTAAAAAACTGGTCAGGATTAAACTCATCATCAGGACAAAAACTACCAGAATTTATGAGCGAAGAGCAAATGAAAACATTTTTAAATACTCTAAATAATTATGAATTTAAAAGTAATCAAGACAGAAATAAACTTGCTATAAAAATCATATTATTTACTGGAGTAAGGGTTAATGAAGTTCTTAGATTAAGGTTAAAAGATATTAGCTATGAAAATGATTTAATAAGCCTTAGAATTCATGCTAAAGGTAATAAATATAGAGTGGTTTTACTAAATATAAATTCCATTAAAGAGCATTTAGAATATTTTAATAATTTCGCCGAACCTAATCAATACTTATTTACAAATAAACAAAGTAAGCCATTAACTCAAGCTTATATATCAAGATTAATTGAAAATGTATTATTAGCAGCAGGTATTCGCAAAGAAAAAAATGGAGCTCATATGTTAAGACATAGTTTTGCTACCCTACTTTATAAAAAAGAAAAAGATTTGTTATTAGTCCAAGAAGCCTTAGGGCATGCTTCCCTTAATACTTCAAGAATTTATACTCATTTTGATAATGATAAATTAAAATTAGCAGCAAAAATAGCTAATAATTTAAAAGAAGACTAAAAAGTCTTCTTATGTATCCATCAAAACTATTAAATTAATTTAGCTCAAAATAAGTATAGTCTATATATTAAGTAAAATAACAAATAAAACTAGTAAAAACACTTTTCATCATATAAGCTAATATCACCAAAAAACGAACCTAATCCATAAATAACTCTGAATTACTCTAAGTATTTAAACTGAATACCATACTTTATTTTGAAATTATTCTTTTATAAAGTTAAACTAAAAAACAACTAGCTAAAATAAAACTTGAATAGATAAAAAAGATTTTTTCATCGTATAGATTGTAAGATATTCAAAAATAAACTATTACTAATCAACCTAATCTATTTATTTTTAAATGCTTAAGCTAAATACCCTACTTTATTTTGAGATTATTTTTTATTAAATAAAATTGACACAAATAAATCACTTAGCCAAAATAACTATAATTAAAATTTTACTTATTTTATATAAATTAGTTTTTATTCTATTATTGATAATTTTTATCCTATAGCACAAATATACCTGCTTTATTTTGAAATTATTCTTTTATAAAGTAAAACAAAAAAAAACAACTAGCTAAAATAAAACTTGAATAGATAAAAAAGATTTTTTCATCGTATAGATTGTAAGATATTCAAAAATAAACTATTACTAATCAACCTAATCTATTTATTTTTAAATGCTTAAACTTAATGCCCTACTTTATTTTGAACCTATTCTTTTATAAAAGAAAATTAAAAAACAACTAGCTAAAATAAAACTAGCACAGATAAAAAACACTTTTTCATCATATAAGTTATAAAAATACCCACCACTTAAACTACCAAAAAACGCACCTAATCCGTAAAAACTCTGATTTATTCCAAATATTTTTGAGCTAATTTGTTTAGGTATCTTTTTTCTTATCATAGAATAAACACTAGGCATAATAGAGCAAAAGCTAATACCGGTTATAAACCTAACTAAGCAAAATAACCAAAAATTATGGCTAGTAAAATAATGCAATATTAAACATATAAACAAAGCAAAAGTACTAATTAAAATTAAATTAACTTCTCCATAATCTTTTGCTAATTTTGATAATTTCGGAGCAAATATAGCACTAGCAATTCCTGCTAAACTAAAGCAAAAACCTGTAGCTAATTCTTTATGGTCTACTAATTTTGAAACAAATAAGCCGATTATAGGACCTATAAATGTTTGAGAATACTGCACTAAAAACGAAGCTAAACACAAAACTATTACAAATGAATACAAGCCTTTATCAAGCCTTATTTTTTCACCTTTAGGAACTGGAGTAAAATCTTCTTTTACAAAAAACAATATCAATAAAAATATACTAATTAATAAAAATCCTGATATTGCAAACTGAACTCTAAAATCAAAAAAGTGCATTAATACTCCACCAAACAATGGTCCTAAAAGCGAGCCTGTTATCTGAAATGAGCTAAGTTTTGCAAGAGATACATTCACATCATCTTTAGGAGCATTAACAGCTATTAATGCAATACAAGCAGGGTTAAACCCAGAAAAAAATCCCATAATAAATCTAAGTATTATAAATGATTCTGCGGTTTTTAAAAATACGCTAATTAACAAGCACAAGCCCATACCAAAACTAGCTCTTAAAAGCATTTTTTTACGACCATATTTATCAGCTAAAATACCCCATAATGGTGCAAACAACGCCATAGTAAGTGTGCTACCAGCATAAGCTAAACCACTATATAAGCTAATCTTATCTCCGCTCACTCCATATTCTTGCATAATAAATGGTAAAAGCGGTAGAATTTGATTAAGCGCTAATGTGCTTAAAAATGAACCTAATGAAACTATTAAAAGCATAAATTTAAAATTACTTTGCATGGGTTTATTATAGTTCTTGTTTGTAATTAAAGCTACTTTTATAGTGAATAATTAAGTGATTTAAAATGAATTGAAAGCTTTAAATATTCGTTGCTTAAGTTAGATTTTATATATAAAACCT
>NZ_JACGAX010000006.1:0-104330 GCF_020138145.1 Campylobacter sp. RM9334 | reverse complement strand
AAGTTGTTTTTTAAATCTTTTTAATATATGTAATTTTAGTATGATTTTAGGTTTTACTTGTGTATTTATTTTAGATTGAAGCTTATAAATAATATTTATTTTTTAATGATATTTAAATTTATTTAAGAATATTTATTTTTACTTATTTAGCTTGTAGTTATGTTTAAAGCTATTTTTATATAAATTATAATACTTATTGAAGTGGTGTGATATTTGGTAGCATATATATTATCTTTTTAAAATAACTCTTATAGTAATAAGTAATTTAAATTATAAGTGATAATTATGTTTTTACTATTAAATAAAATATTAGTTGTATTTTTAAGAGTTAATATAATTAATGTTTTTATAAAGTGTTTATAAGTTTTAAATTCTTTTAATAAAAATAGCTTTTTATGTTTAGTGATTATGTTTAAGATTATTTTATTATGGTGTGTGTTTTTAATTGTTTTTAGTAGATAGTGAAGGTTGTTTTTAGAATGAGATTTTAATTGCTTTTTAGTTTTTAGTTTAAAGTATTGCTTGTGTTGTTTAGAGTGGTTTGGGGGGGGGGTTATAGTATTTATACATAGTATTAATAGAATAATTAGAAATTACGATTTAGTATAAAAGCTAGTTTTAAAACAATCATTGATATGATTAACAAAATATACCTAAGGAATGTTTTGATGAAAAGCTATTTTCAAGATTTAAGACTAGAATTTACCGAATATAACAAGATGAAATTATTACAAGATTTAATGGCTGGTGCTACGGTTGCTGCTGTTGCTCTGCCTTTAGCGCTTGCATTTGGTGTTAGTAGTGGGGCAAGTGCAGCTTCAGGACTTATTACTGCTATTTTAGCTGGGTTTGTAATATCGTTATTTGGTGGAGCTTATTATCAAATATCAGGTCCAACCGGTGCAATGGCTGCTATTTTAATTGCCATAACTACTCAATATGGACTAACAGGTGTTTTTGTGGCTACTTTGATGGCTGGATTATTATTAATTTTTGCAGGATTATTTCATTTTGGTAGAGTGATTGCATTTATTCCTATGCCTGTAATTACAGGTTTTACTTCAGGAATTGCTGTTATTATTGCCTTAGGTCAAATTGATAATTTATTAGGTGTTAAAGCTAGTGGAATTACAACTTTAGAAAAAACAATAAATTATTTTAAAATGGATTTAGATATTAATTATATTTCAGTTTTTATATGTATTTTCGTAGTAGTTTTTATGTTAGCTTATCCTAAAAAATATCAAAAATATGCTCCTGCTTCATTAATTGCATTGATAGTCGCTACATTAATAAGTATAATTTTTTCATTAGATATTCAAAGAATAGGGGTAATTCCTACTAACATAATCTTAGATGATAGGTTTGCTTTTAGTGATTTTGATATTTTGCACTTAAAAGAATTGATAACTCCTGCAATAAGTATTGCTTTATTGGGTATGATAGAGAGCTTGTTATGTGGTGCAAGTGGTGGTAGAATGGTTGGTGTTAGACTTAAATGCGATAGAGAATTAATAGCTCAAGGCTTAGGCAATATTTTAGTTCCTTTTTGCGGTGGAGTTCCTGCGACTGCTGCTATTGCTAGAACTAGCGTGGCTATTAAGTCTGGTGCTGTTACTAGGCTTACTGGTATATTTCATTCTATAATTTTATTAGTATCTATGCTTGTTTTAGCACCGATTATGAGTTTAATTCCACTTAGTGCGTTAGCTGGAATTTTATTTGTAACTGCATTTAGAATGAATGAGTGGCATACTATTAAATATTTTTTTAAAAATAGATTTAAAGGTGCTTTAGTTCAGTTTTTTGCAACTATGTTAGCAACTATTATTTTTGATTTAACAATTGCAATTTTAATAGGCGTGATTTTATCTTTAATGCTTTTAATGGTTCAGATTTCAAACTTAAAAATTAAATTTGATTATTTTGATAGTGAGAAATTTACTGATTTAAATTCTCCTTTACCACAACATATAAAACAAGCTGAAGTAATTTATATAATGGGAGCTATTATATTTTCTAATACGGATAAAATTTTAGAATTAACTAGCAGAATAAATTATAAAACAGCGATTATATTTTCTATGCGCGGGACAACTTATATGGATATTTCAGGAGCAAGTGCCTTTCTTGAAGTAATAGAAGCCATTAAAAAGCGAAAAATTCCCGTATTTATTGCAGGTGTTTCACCTGATATTAAAGAAATTATGAAAAGAAGTGGTATTGTTGAAGCTATTGGAGTAGATAATTTTTATTGGAGCGTTGAAATGACTATTAAATAGCTATTAAAACTATTTAAAAGTATTTTTCAAAATTATATTTGGCGATATTGTTTTTTGATTTTATGAAGATTTTTGGTGCTTATATTTTGTATTGTGCTTAAAAAGAATTTAAATTATCTTCTACCCATTCTAGCAATTACGCCTAAGACTTCAGCCGTTGCCTTATATAATTCTACAGGGATTTCATCTCCTACTTCACAAATCTTATAAAGTGATCTTGCTAATTCTCTTTGCTCATATATTGGAATATCGTGTTTTTGTGCTATTTCACGGATTTTAAAGGCGATATTATCAACTCCTTTTGCTAATACCACAGGGGCTTTATGCTTTGTCTTATCATAAGCAATTGCGATTGAGTAATGAGTTGGGTTGGTAATTACCACATCAGCATTAGGGACATCTTGCATCATACGATTTCTTGCTGCTTGCATTTGAATTTGCCTGATTTTTGCCTTTACTTGCGGATCTCCTTCCATTTGTTTGTATTCATCTTTAATCTCTTGCTTACTCATTCTAAGCCCTTTAAAATACTGAAAACGAACTATAAAAATATCAAGTATTCCAAATACTAAAAATGAGCATATAACAGCTGCAAAAAGGATTATGATTTTATCTCTTAACCACTCCATTTGCTTAATGAGTGGCAAAATTGCTAAATGGCTAAGTCCTGGCAAAAAGCTATATATAAAATACCCAACAATGCCAAAAATAACGCTAACTTTTAGAATGATTTTTACTAATTCTATTAGCTTTTTCATTGAAATTATATTTTTAATGCCCTTGATTGGATTGATTTTGCCAAAATTAGGCATTATGGGTTTGAGTGTGAAATTAAAGCCTATTTGCATAACATTTGCAATAATTCCAGCAATAGCAATTGCAATAGCAAGTGGTAAGATCATTAAAGCAAGTTCAAGTAGAGTTTTGATACCTATTTTATAAAGCAATTTATTATCAATTTCACTACCTATTAAACTCTGATAATAAATGTATAAAGCCGTAATTCTTTCGTGCAAAAAATAAACCCAAAATAAAGCAAAGCCAAAACCAACGCAAAGAGTTATAAGTGCTGCTACGTCTTGACTTTTAGCGACATTTCCTTCTTTTCTGGCATCTTCTATCTTTTTATCTGTGGGTTCTTCTGTCTTTTCTGCATCATCAGCCATAATTACTCACCAAGTCTTATAGAAAAATCAACCCAAGTAGCCTTATAAATATTTGAGCCTGAACTTACTACATCAACTCCGCTTTTAGCATATTCAACTATGGTGTTTTCGTTAATATCCCCACTAGCTTCTAAGATAACTTTAATGCCCAAACTATCTCTTAATTTTACTATATTAGCACACTCACTAGGGCTCATATTATCAAGTAAAATTGCATTTACATTAGCTTCTAAAGCAGCCTTTACTTGTTCAATTGTATCGCACTCAATTTCAATTGGAGTGTAATATGGGATTTTGCTTTTTAGCTCTTTTATAAAAGATTTTAAATCCTTTACTCCAAGCAAATGAGTATCTTTTAGCATTATACAATCATCTAAGCCTAAACGATGATTTTGCCCACCACCACAACGAATTGCGTATTTTTCAAACACTCTTAATCCAGGTCTTGTCTTTCTAGTATCAAGTAAAGCTACATTATAATCTTTTATTAAAGCTTTCATTGAAGCAACTTTTGTAGCAATCCCTGATGCGTGTTGAATAAAATTAAGTATGGTTCGCTCACTCATTAATAAAGTAGTTTTTAAGGTTTTAAATTTTGCTAAAATATCGCCTTTTTTAAAGCTCTGTCCATCTTTTATAAATAATTCATATTCAATATTTTGCATTTTACAAATCTCTTTAAAATAAGGCTCTCCCGCAAAAACTCCATCACTTTTAGCCTTAAGATTTGCTTTTATTATTTCATTATTTTCAAGTTGTGAGAATAAATCTCCCCTACCTAAATCATCATTTAATTCTTTTTTAATAAGTTCAATTTCGCTATTAATTAACATTATTTGCCTCCATTAAGTTTAAAAACTCTAAAAATGTATTGCTTAAAGCTACAACTTCACTAAAAGGCACACTTTCATTTGCTGCGTGGATTTTATCATTTACCACGCCTAATTCACAGACTAAAACGCCGTATTTTGCAAATAATCTAGCATCACTAGTGCCGCCTTTTGCGTTTAAGCTAGTATTGAAAATACCTTGATTTTCTAAGGCTTTTTTAAGAGTTTTTACAAGTATTGAATTAGCGTCTGTATAAAACGGCTCTGAACTTTGTTTGATTTCTAATTCATAATCTAAATTCTTTAAATTTTCTCTTAAAAAATCTTCTAAATCTTGCTTACTTGTAAGTGGAGAATTTCTAACATTTAGCATAATTTTAAACTCACTAGGAGTTACATTTGATGCACCAATTCCTGCACTTAAATTAGTAATTACTATTTTACTTGGTTCAAAAAACTCATTGCCTTTATCTAAATCAAATCCTGAAATTTTAGCTAAAAACGAAGCCCCTAAATGAACGGGATTTTTGCATTTTGATGGATAGGCTGCATGACCTTGAGTTCCTAATATTTTTATGTTTGCGTGAATGCTACCCCTACGACCAACTTTTATGCTATCACCGAAGTTTTTTTCGCAAGTTGGCTCGGCAACTATGCACATATTAGGCAAATCATTTCTTTTGTCTAATTCTTCTAAAACCTTGATAACTCCATCTTTACCATCGCCTTCTTCATCGCTTGTTAAAACAATGCTGATTTTTCTTATATTTTTAATATTGTTTTTGCTAAATTCTTTAATTGCATATAAAAATGCTGCAACGCCACTTTTCATATCTTGAGTGCCACGCGCTATTATTAAATCATCTTTTATAGTTGGTAAAAATGGCTCACTTTCCCAGCCATTTCCACTAGGAACTACATCAATATGTCCGCAAAAACAAATATGCAAACCAACTTTGTTAAATTCTTTGCTTAAGATTTGATTTGTAGTATTATTTATAGCTAGGATTTCATTATCAAAATTAGATAAAAACTCACTTGTAATTTTATAACAATTCTTAGCATCAGGAGTAACACTAGCTTCTTTTAAAAGGTCTATAAATAATTTTTTAAGCATTTTTTTCCTTTAAATGATAAAAGTCTAAATCAATTTCTTCTTGTGTAAAAGTTGGACTTGGTTTTCCTAAATAAAATCCTTGAAATTCATCAACACCAATTTCAATACATTTTTTAAATATCTCCTCTGTGCTTACAAATTCTGCAACGGTTTTAATGCCTAGAGATTTTGAGAATAAAACTATAGTTTTGACTATTTTTTCGCTTTTTTCATCTTTTGTAATTTTTTCTATAATACTTCCATCTATTTTAATATAATCAGGCATTAATTCTAATAAATATGAAAAATTACTAAATCCACTACCAAAATCATCTATTGCTATTTTGCAGCCTAATTCTTTTATTCTTTTTAAAAAGTCTTTTATTTTTTCATTTTGTGAAATATTTTCATCTTCTAATACTTCAATAATTAAGCGATTAGCAACCCCTGTTCTTCTTAAAAGATTTATAAATTTATTATTTTTAGCACTATCAATCATATCTCTTCCGCCAAGATTTACACATAAAACAATGTCTTGATTTTCAACTAGAGTTTGAACAACTTTTTCTATCACAAAATTTTCAATAATTTCGTATTGTTTCATTTTAATTGAAACTGCTAAAAAAGCACCTGGAGTTATTACATCAGTTCCTTCAGGAGTTTTTTTGACAATTCTTACTAAAGATTCAAATTTAGTAATATTTTTATCTTTATCAAAAATAGGTTGGAAAAAAGGTAATATTTCATCTTTTGCTATTGCACTTTGAATTGATTTTGCTGTGCTTAGTTGATGGAAATATTCTTTTTCTTCATCTATAAATTTAGAATAACAAACGAAATTCTTATTATCTCTTTTTGCTCTTTTTAGTGCAATAAATGCTTTTTTAAGGGTGTTTTCATTTTCTAAACAAAGTCCCATTGTAAGCGTTAAAACTATGCTAGCTATTTGGTGATTATACTCTATTGTTAAATCTTTATTTTTAAGCTCTTGCATAAGCTCTGTTACTAATTCTTCATATCGTTGTTCATCTTCAATACTATCTTCTAAAAGTGCAAACAAATCCCCATCAAGCTTATAGACTTCTAAGTGGTTTTCATCAGCAAAATCGCTCATAATTAAGGCAATATGTTTTAATAAGTCATCAGCCGTATTAGCGTCAAAATAATCATTAATTTTTTTAAACTCATCAATATCAACTAATAATAATTTTGGATTTTTCATAAGAACGATTGATTTTTCTAAACTTCTTTTATTTTTTAGTTGAGTTAGCGGGTCTATACTTGCTTCAATTTCAAGTTTTTCTATTCTTTTAGTGTATGTGCTAATACTTCTTTGATATTGTGCTGAGATATGATTTTTTTGTTTATATAGAATATAGATTAAAATGAAAAAACAAATATTTAAAAGCACAGGTATGTAAAATTGGTAAAATCTAGAATTTGTAAGATAAAATTGGTTATTAAACCCATAATAAATTCCATTAATTAATTCGTAATATCTTATATTAAATTGATTTTTATCTACTTTTATAGCTTCGTAAAAATTATCATTTTTTGCTAGTTCTTTAATCTCTAATTCACTTAATTTTGGGCTATTATCATTTTTTAAGATAATTTTATTGTCTTGAATGATAAATTCGCTTAACATTTGAGAAGATTTTAATTCTTCTTTATTTATTAATGAATGAAAATAGCTTTCTGTAAATAATCTAACATAATTTCTAGAATCCATAAAAAGATAAAAATTAAGTAGAACAAAAACACCAATTAATAAATATAAAATATTTTTTATTTTTTTAAAATCCTTGTTTTCCATTTTTCAACCTACAATCTTATAATTTTAGCCCCAAATCCACCAGCGTTTGCAGGTGCATCACAAAAGCTTTTTATACTCCTATTAGTTTTTAAATATTCTTTCACAGCATAAGCTAAGCGACCTGTTCCAATGCCGTGATATACGATAATCTCATCAAATCCAATTATTAGTGCGTCTGAAATAAATTTATCTAATAATTCAATAGCTTCTTCGCTTCTTAATCCATGCAAATCTAATTTAGTGCTAGCATTACTTACACTTTTTTCATAAGTTACTTTGCTAGAATTTGATTTAGGAGTTTCGCCACTTCTTTTTAACATTGAAATATCAAGTTTTAATTGTAGCATATCAGTTTGCACGGTTGCTATATTTTTATTTAAAGCTATGATTTTGCCTTTAATTTTTTCGTATTTTACAAAATCTCCTATTTTAAATTCTTCTCTTTTAACGCTTTCTGGTTTTATTTGCTGCTTTAATACATTTGCTGCATTAATTTGTCTTTGTTTATCTTTTAAATCAGAAAAATCAAGAGTTTTTTTAGCCGCATTTATTGCTTTAAAATATTCATTTTCTAGTTCATTTTTGCGTTTTTTGTATTCTTCAATTAATTTATTTTCTTTATCTTTTAGGCTTTCTAAGAGATTGTTTAATTTATTTTCTTTTTTTTCGTTGTTTGCAATTAGCATCTTAAGTTTTGCATCAAGTTCTAGGTTTTTATTTAGCATTTCATTTATATTTTGCTCAGCTTCGCTAGAGCTTTTTCTAGCAAGTTCAACCAAACTAGCACTTATTCCATATCTTAAAGCTGTTTCGTATGCGTATGATTTGCCTACAATTCCCGCTAAAAACTCATATTTAGGACGCTCATTTTTAATATCATATAAAGCTGCTAATAATTCTACTTTATCTTCTTTAGCAAGTAACATTGCTAAGCGTTTGTGATGGGTTGTGATTATTAGTTTTCCGTGTTTTTTCAGCTCACAAATTAGGGTAAAAAATAATGAACTCGCTTCTTCAAAATCAGTTCCTAGCTCAATCTCATCAACCCCTAATAAGAAATTTTTCTTACCATTCATTTTAGCAAATGCTAACATTCTTCCTGCAAAAGTAGAAATATCATTTTTAGCCATTTGCGGGTCTTCAATAATGCTTATATATTCTTTAAAAGTACTTATGTGAGATTTGTTTGCATTAATTCTCATAGGAACTAGATATTTTGTCATAAAACTAGCAGCTAAAATGCTTTTAAGTAGCATTGATTTTCCACCCGCATTTACACCTGTTATTAATAAAACTTGCTCTTTAAACTCTACGCTAACAGGTTTTGGATTATTTAAAGCGGGGTGGCAAAACTCACTTAAGATAATTTTATCATCATTACTTGGAGTTATGAAGTTTAAATCCTTCTTTTTAGCAAAATTAACCCTTGCAATATAGCTATCTATTAAATCAAATTCTTTATTTATAAACTTTAAAAATAATAAATGCTTAGATAAAATTTCACTAAATTGTTTTGCGTATTCAAATCTTTTAGCATCGGCTTCATTTTCTAATCTTTTTATGCCTTGTTTGTAGTTTAAAATACTGCTAGGTTCTACATAAAATCCACCACCACTACTTCTTGCAACAATACTAGCATCAAGCACTTTAGCAAATCCGCCCCTAACTAATAAGCATTCAGTATTTGATATAAAATGTATTTGAGTATCTATTAAATAGCTTTCAAGTGATTTTGAGTTTAATAGGCTTCTTAGATTTTGATTTATGCTTTGGTTTAATTCTTTGATTTTGATTTTTATACTTTGTAAAAGCTCATCTTTTTCTTCATCAAATACATCATCTTTAAAATATTTTAATATATTTTCAATTTCATTAGGAATTATGATTTTTTCAAGGTATTTTTTAAAAGAATTTGAAAACGGAATTTGAAATAAGTATTTAAAATAATTTAAAATCTTTACAAATTCTTCTATCTCATCAAGGTGTAAAATGCCTTTTTTGCTAAGATGATTTAGTGCTTTGCTTAAATCTTTTACGCTTTTTAATTCTTTTAATTCATATTCGCATAATTCATTAATTCTTGCTAGGTGTAAATTAGTATCCCCTTCAATAAATAAAGGTTTATTTCTAGCAAATAAAGCAAATAATTCATCTAAATATTCAACTAAATCAAGGTTTTTAATAATTTGTAGCATCAAAAAACTCTTTTATCGTATTTAGCATAATTTTAGGTTCATTAATTTTATTTACTTCATTTCTAAATTCACTCGCATTTGCTAAGCCTTTTGAATATTCGTGCAAGTGTTTTCTAAACAACGAACAAGCATAATCTTTGTATAAATCACACATAAATTCAAAATGCGTAAGTATAATTTCGCTTTTATTAATTTCATTAAATTTACCCTTAATTTGAGAGAAAATCCAAGGATTTCCAACAGCATTTCTTCCTATCATAAGCCCATCAGCATTGGTTTGTTCTAATACCATTTGATGATTTTCATAAGATATATCGCCGTTTGCAATTATTTTGGTTTTTGCTAAAGATTTTGCTAGTTTTATAGCGTTATAATCTACCTTAGCACTATACATTCCTGCTCTAGTTCTTCCGTGAATACTTATAAAATCTAGTTCTAATTCGTTTAAAGCATTTATTATTTTTTCTATTTCGCACTCATTAAAACCAAGTCTTATTTTAACACTTGTTGTGCCTACTTTATTATTGGTTTTTATAATATCTAGGAGTGATTTTAGATTATCTAAGTCTTTAAGTAGTGCTGAACCTGCATTTTGCTTAATAACTTTATTTACAGGACAGCCACAATTAAAATCAATCCCGTGAATGTTTTCTTCTTTATTTATAATCTCAACTGCTTTTTTTATAATTTCTTTATTTGAGCCTGCAATTTGAGCTATGAAAGGTCTTTCGCTTTTATCTTTTTCTAACATAGTTAAAGATTTTTCACTCTCATAAACAAGAGCGTTTGAACTAATCATTTCGCTAATTGTTACATCACAATCAAATCTTTTAACAAGTCTTCTAAAGGCAAGATCGCTAAGACCTGCCATTGGTGCTAGAAATAAGGGCTTAGAATTAGCAAATAAGTTTATCAACATCGTAAGTTTTACCTTGTTCTTTTAAAAATACAATTAATTTAAAATCTTCTAAATCAGCTTCGCTACCATAAATTTCTTCTATTAATTCATCAAATAGCGCAAGTTTTGCAAGTATATATAAATACGCTCTAAATGCGTTATCTTTTTCATTTTTTAGTTTTAAAAAGATTGCTTTTAGGCTATTTGGCTCAATTTTTGCAAATAATTCTTTTGCAAAATCTAAATATTCTCCTTCTTCAAAATTATCATTAAAAATTAAAACTTCTAATTCAGCATTGCTAAGACTTAAATCATCATTAGCAAATCTATTTAAAAGGATTTTAATATCTTCTTTGCTTTTTTGAATTTTTAGTGTTTTAATATTTGCATAAATGCCGTTTAAAATTAGATTATTGTAAGCACTTAGACTGATTTCATCTTGAATTTCTTCTTGATTTTTTAGTAAGTTATAAGCGTAATTTAAATCATTTTTAGCTTTATTTGCTTCGTTTTTTAAATAAATTGTATTGTCTTTAGATAGTTTAAATGGTTTTAAATCACAGATTTCTCCATTTTCAACCATTGCTTTTATAGCTATTGCATTATTTAATTTATCAGCACTTGTTCCTGCTTGATTGTAATAAAGTGATTTTACTAATTCACTAGCGTCTTGAATTTCTTTTGTTTTAAACTTGTAAATATTTTTTCTATCTAGAACTAAATCTTCTAAAAACATTTCAAATTTTTTACCATCTTTAATAAGTCTTTTTGTTGAAAAATGAAAAGAAATAAATGAAAAATAAAAATAAAGTAATGCAAATATAACATATATAACAAGTGGCATACAAACCCAAGTAAAGCTATCAAATTCAAATGTTTTTTGAAACTTGAAAATTCCTAAATTAATTACTCTTGTAGAGTTAAATAAATCATTAAAAAATACAACAATAATAAGTCCAATTAACATTAAATATAAAATAGAATAAATTAAAAAATTTCTAATTTTCATAACAATCCTTTACTTATGATAAGGGTGATTTGAATTTATACAAAAACCCCTATAAATTTGTTCTAACAATACAATCCTTGCAATTTCGTGTGAAAATGTAAGTTTTGAAAAACTCAATACATAATCACATTCATTTAAAAACTCATCATTAAATCCAAAAGCTCCACCTACAAAAAAATTAATCTCATTTTTATCTTGCAATAACTTAGCAAACTCAATACTATCAATGCTCTTGCCCCTTTCACTTAAAGCTATGCTAAAAGTTTTTTTATAGGGCATATAAGCTTTTGCATATTCTATTCTAGCTTCATTTGAGCCCAAATCTTGTGCTTTTGCGATTTGTTTTGAAAATACATTATTTAGATTAAGTTTTGAAAATTGATTTATTAATTTTATAAATCTATTTTCAAATTCGCTTAATTTTTCTAATTTTTTTTGAATAAAATAAATATTTATATTCATTTAAAATATCGTAAAAAATCACTTAAAAATTCACGCTGATTAGCTCTTGGAACAATAGAATCAATAAGTCCATGCTCTAATAAAAACTCAGCACTTTGAAATCCTTCAGGTAAATCAGCTCCTATAGTTTGCTTAATAACTCTAGCACCAGCAAAGCCAATTTGTGCCATAGGTTCAGCAATTACAATATCTCCAAGCCAAGCAAAAGACGCTGATACTCCACCAAAAGTAGGGTTAGTTAAAATTGATATGTAAGGAAGTCTTTCTCTAGCAAGTAATTTTAATGCAGCTGATGTTTTAGCCATTTGCATAAGTGAATATGTGCTCTCTTGCATTCTAGCACCACCACTTGCGCTAATTATTATAAGTCCTTCTTTTTTTTGCATAGCGCGTTGAACTGCACGAACGATTTTTTCGCCTTCAACACTTCCTAGCGAACCACCCATAAAAGAAAAGTCAAACACACATAATTGAACGCCAATTCCACCGATTTTGCATTCTCCTGAAATTACCGCACTTGTTCTGCCTGTTTTTTCTTCGCTTTCGTTTAAGCGTTTTTTATAGCTTTTTGAATCTACGAATTTTAATGGGTCATTAGCTCTTAAAGTTTTATCATATTCAATAAAACTTCCTTCATCAACTAGCATTTCTATTCTTTCATTAGGGCTTATTTTCATATGTAAGCCACACTTAGGGCATACATTAAAGCAACTTGCAACTTCTTTATAATACATTAAAGCATGACAATTATCACATTTTACCCAGTGATTTGGTGCTTCATTTGGCTTTGATTGTGTTCTTCTAATTTTAAAAATATCTGCAAAACTCATTCTTATCTCCTAAAATTGACTTCCTATGCTAAATTCAAATGTATTTGTTTTATCCCCTGATTTTTTATCAATAGGTTTTGAGAATACAAACACTAATGGTCCCATTGGTGTGCTCCAATCAAGACTAATTCCTGCACTTTGTCTTTTAATCTCATTTAATTTTTTTTCACCTATCATACCATAATCATAAAAAATTGAACCACGAAGTTTTAATTTATTAATTAATGGGAAATTGATTTCTACACTAGAATTAAGTGAAATTGCTCCACCTTTATCGTAAGGATAAGCAATTACTCCGTTTCCTAATTTATCTACTTTAGTGTGAGTATTTGTATCATAATATCCAATACCCCTTGGAGTTATGCTATCACTTTCATATCCTCTAACACTTCTTAAACCACCAAGATATAACCTTGAGTTAATTGGTGTATCTTTATAATTAAATAATTTATTAAATGATGTTCTAAATCTAAAAATTAAATCGGTGTCAAAATCTTCTTTTAAACCTTTATAATATTTAAAATCAAAGGCAAATTTTTTATATTTTTGGTCTCCACCAAGCCCTGCATAAGTAAATGCTGCTCTACTATAAATACCACTTCTTGGTAAGTAAAAATCATCAGTATTATCAAAATATAAATATGGAGTTATAGCTGATTTTCTTGATTTGCCTAATTTTTCACCACTTGCAATCATTTCAATAGTTGCTTTTCTTAAATCACTTTGCTCGTAATTATAAATAGCTCCAATTCCCCAAAATCTAGCTAATTCTCTACCAATGCTAAGTTCTAAACCATTATTGTATTCTTCGTAAGTATCCCAATCTCTTTTGTAGCTATATATATCAAAGCCTGTTGAGTATTTAGAATCAAATATCCTAGGATTGTTTAAAAAGATTTTGCCAGTTACATCTTTATCTGATTTTTCTAAATTAATCCCACCATACATTCCGCTACCTAAGATATTCCTATCGCTAACAGATGCGTTAATTAAGAATCCATCAGATGTGCTATAACCAATACCACCAGTAATTGAGCCCGTTGATTTTTCTTTTACATCTACTAATAAATCAATATCTCCCGTAAAGCTTGGTTTTGGAGTGATATTTACTTCTTCAAAATAACCAGTCTTTCTAAGTGCTATAATGCTATCATTTAAATCTGTTTTGTTAAATTGCATTCCTTCGGTTAAGAATAATTCTCTTCTTACTACTTTATCTAAAGATTTATCATTGCCTTTAATTATTACTTTACCAATATTGTATTTATTTCCTAGATTAACTCTAAAATAAATTCTTACAACTCCATCAGCATCATTTTTAGCAATATCAGGATAAACCTCTGCTAAAGCATATCCTTTATCTTGGAATTTGGTTTTAATTAATTCTATATCAGAACGAATTTTTTCTGAATTAATATATTTTCCTTTTTTACTTCTTAAATCACTTAAGTTAAATTTCACTTCATTTTCTAGTGGGTTTTCTATTGTGATTTCTTCTATTTTATAGCGTTTGCCTTCGCTTATATAATAGGTTAATTCTGCTTTGTAAGTTTGCATATTAGCTTCTAAATAAGGATTTGATACATTAGCATCAAGATAGCCTTTTTTCATATATTCATCTTTAATTCTAGCAGGGTCGTTTGGTAGTTCGGTTGAGTATAATTTACCATCATTAAATCCCCAAAACCAACCCAATAGTTCTTTTTCTTTATTTGCTATTACAGGGTCAAAATCACTATAGTCTAATTTTTTAGCACCTATTAAATTAACTTTTTTAATTGTTATGATTTCGCCTCTATTTATGTTGAAATTTAATACAACAGCATTATTCTCAAGCTCTTGAGTATCAACTTCAACTACACTATCATAAAATCCACGAGATTGGTAGTATAGAATTATTTTTTCTTTTGCTTCTTCTATTTTTCTATCATTATAAGCTTCGCCTTTTTTAATACTTAAAAACGATTCTATTTGCTTTTTATCATTACTTGAAGTTCCTTTGATATTTACCTTTGCAATGAATTGTTTTTCTACAACATTAAATATTAGCTTTCCATTATTTTCATCAACATAAATATCATCAAAATATCCATAAGAAAAAAGGTTTTTAACCGCATCATTTATCTTATATATATTAACTTCATCATTAATTTTTAAATCCACAGCCTTTAAGGCTTGTTCTTTTGACAAGTGATATAAGCCTTTAAATTCAATATCACTTATTGTATTTGCATAAATCAAAGAACTAATAGCACTTACATATATAATTTTTTTCATATTTAACCTGATTTTTTGATTTTGAAGAAAGAATAATAATAAAAGAAAGTTAATATTAAGTTTGTAAAAAAAGCCCTAAAAATAGGGCTTTTCGGCTTAAATATAGCCTTGGTCTATCATAGCATCTGCAACTTTTTTAAAGCCTGCAATATTTGCTCCTGCTAATAAATTGTGTTCAAATCCAAATTCTTTAGCAGTATTTGCAGTTCTAGCGTAAATATCTTTCATAATCTTATGTAATTTTTCATCAACTTCGTTAAATGTCCAAGAAGTCATATTTGCATTTTGTTGCATTTCAAGCGCACTTGTAGCTACACCACCAGCATTTGCTGCTTTTGCTGGTGCATAATATATTTTGTTTTCTAAAATAAATTTTTGTGCATCAAGTGTGCAAGGCATATTAGCACCTTCAGCGATTAATTTACAGCCATTTTTATATAAGTTTTTTGCATCTATTAAGCTAAGTTCGTTTTGTGTTGCACAAGGGAAAGCATAATCACAAGGAATACTCCAAATTCCATTTGTTCCTTTTTCATAATTTACTTTAGATACAAAAACTGCACCTTTTTTGCGGTTAGCATAATCACTTACACGAAGTCTTAAGTTTTCTTTAATTTCTTTTAAAAGGTCTAAGTCAATTCCATCTTTATCATAAACATAGCCATCGCTATCGCTTACTGCAACAACTTTTGCTCCGTATTCATAAAGTTTTTCAATAGTATAAATAGCCACATTTCCACTACCTGAAACTACGCAAGTTTTTCCTTCAAAGCCTTCGCCTTTTTCTTTTAGCAATTCTTTTGAGAAATAAACCGTTCCATATCCTGTAGCTTCTTTTCTAACTAATGAACCACCCCAGCTAATTTTTTTACCTGTTAAAGTTCCATCAAATTTAGAAGTAATTTTTTTATAAGCTCCAAACATATATCCAAGCTCTCTAGCACCAACGCCAATATCTCCAGCAGGAACATCGGTTGAATAGCCTATGTGTTTGCTAAGTTCGCTCATAAATGCTTGGCAAAATCTCATTATTTCAGCATCGCTTTTGCCTTTAGGGTCAAAATTAGCCCCACCTTTACCGCCACCTATATAAAGTCCTGTTAAAGAGTTTTTAAAGATTTGCTCAAATGCTAAGAATTTTAAAATGTCAAGATTTACCGTAGGGTGAAATCTTAAACCACCTTTATAAGGTCCAAGAGCACTAGAAAATTGAACTCTGTAGCCAAAATGTGTTTGAGCTTTACCGCTATCATCAATATATACAACTCTAAAAATAATTGTTCTTTCTGGCATTACTAGTCTTTGTAATACTGCGTGTTGTTCGTATTGCTTGTTGCTTTCTAGTAATGGTGTAACTGATTTTAAAACTTCAGTTGCACATTGTAAGAATATAGGTTGTCTAGATGAATAAGTTTTGATTAATTCAAGTGTTTCATTTACATAAGATTTTGCACTCATTTTTTCTCCTTTAAAAAAATAAAAAAATATTATACAAAAAAAATTAAATTTATGATAAAAATTTTTGAAGAAAAATATATGAAAAAAATTAATAAAAATTTGTGATTAATTTTTAGGAATTTAAAATGATTTAAATTCCTAGAAGTTTTAAACTATTGGTATGAATAATTGATAATTATCATCTAGTATTTCGTAAAGTTTTGAAAAATCATTAGATAAATATTTTAAAGTATTCGTTTTGATTATATGCTTTTCAAATCCTAAACAATGTATTATGTATGGATTAAATTTTAGCTCTAATAATGGGTTTTTGCTTTTGTATTCTACTAATTCTAAATTCTTATTAAAAAATTGTGATTGCATATTTATATGCTCTATTAAATCATCACTTACAGGATTTGCATTATCAAAATACATCATTTTTGCATTTAAATTAAGTATTAAAGAAATATCTAATAAAGTAGATGTTAAATTCTCCACTCTAAGAGAGCCTGAACCTATGCAAGCTATAGTATTTAGCTTTGCAAAATCTATTGTTCCTATTTTTAAAACAGGCATAGAACTATCATAAAAAGTTGCTATATTTTTTTTAAAAATTTCTTTACTTGTAATAAATAGTCCAGAATACATATTACAAAACTCTAAAACTACATTATTTACCGATATATCTTCATATTTAATATGGACTATTATTGTCTTTCTTTTTAATTTCTTTAATTTTTCTAGGTCTTTATTTATTGTAGGATTTACTACATAAAAAATTAGTCTTGAACTATTAGATTTAGCGTGTAATAAAAGTGCTGTATTGATTAAATTGTCTATATTTTCATCAATTTTCATATCAATTACAACGCAAATGCTATCTCCATAAGGGCTAGGAAATTGTCCTACCTGACCTTTAATCCTTGAAAACATTAGATTTAAAATATTTGGATCACCTACTAAAACTAGCTCATCATTTGCTAGAATTTGAGTGTCAGGTTTTGGTAAAATTATTTCATTATCTCTATAAATTAATGCAATTTTATAAAATTCTTGCGCAATTGCATTTATATGTTTGTTTGCATAAATTGAGCCAACAGGAACAAATACTTGCATAATCTCGCCAATTCCAAGCCCAATATCTCTTGCTATCATTGGCATATTTGGCAAAATATCTATCAAATGATTTGTAGTCATTTCTTCTTGATTAATAAGAGTGCAAAAGCTATCATTTTCGTATTCTTTATTGTTTGATAACACTACAATTCTTACTCTTTTATCAATAAATCTTATAGCATCATAAGCAAGCCTTGTATCTAAATCATTATCAAATAATAAATATACAAGTTCAAGATTATTATTTACATAATTTTTAAGTCTTGCAGCATTTGTAGGGTCAATTTTAATATGAGTAAAACTATGCTTAAAATTAATATCATCTTGGCAAACGATTATATATTCTTTTGTGCTATCCTTAAACTTTGCAAGTTCTTTTAAGAAGTGATTTGCAACACAAACCTTAGCTAAAACTAATATTTTTTTCATAACAACTCCATTTTATAAAGGAAAATTATAATGAAATTTGATTTATATTCAACAGATAATAATGCTAGGCTTGGTAAAGTAAGCACAGCTCACGGGGAATTTAATACTCCTTGTTTTATGCCAGTAGGAACTCAAGGCTGCGTAAAAGCCCTAGATGCAACTGATATGCAAAGTCTAGGAGCAAAAATAATTCTAGCAAATACTTATCATACTTATTTAAGACCAGGTGCTGATTTGATAGCTAGACACGGCGGGCTACATAATTTTACTAAATTTAATGGAAGCTTTCTAACTGATAGTGGTGGATTTCAAGCCTTTTCACTAAGTAAAAATACAAAACATAGTGATGATGGAATTACCTTTAAAAGCCACATTGATGGGAGCTTACATCATTTTACACCTGCAAGTGTTTTAAAAACGGAGTATTTATTAAATAGTGATATTTGTATGGTTTTAGATGATTTATGTGCTTTACCTGCTAGTGAAGAAAGGATTAAAGCAAGTCTTAAACGCACTATTTATTGGGCTAAACTCTCGCTTGAGATGAAAAAAGAATTTCAAAATACAGATGAAATTACCTTGCTTCAAAAATATTCAAAAGAGCTTTATAAAAGCGAGTTTAAAAAGCTTTATACAAATGAATTAAAAAGAGAGCAAAATATCTTTGCTATCGTTCAAGGTGGGACTAATCATACGCTAAGAAGTGAGTGTTTAAAAGGTATTTTAGATGCTGAAAATGAATATTATTTTGATGGACTTGCAATTGGTGGGCTAAGCGTTGGAGAGCCAAATGAATTAATGTATGAAACGGTAGAAAAACTAGCCCCACAAATGCCACAAAATCGCCCAAGATATTTAATGGGAGTTGGAACTCCGCTTGATTTGGTAGAAAATGTCGCTCGTGGGGTTGATATGTTTGATTGCGTTATGCCTACTAGAAATGCTAGAAATGGCACATTATTTACAAGTTTTGGTAAAATAAATATAAAGGCTAGTTTTATGAAAGATGATAATGAGCCAATTGATAAAAACTGCTCTTGTTATACTTGCAGAAACTACAGCCGTTCTTATGTTCATCATTTGTTTAAAGCTGGAGAGATTACATTTTTTCGCTTAGCAAGTCTTCATAATTTGCATTATTATTTAAATTTAATGAGTGAGATTAGAGAAAATATAGCTAATAAAACTTTTGCTAATTTTTATAAGAATTTTAAAGAGATTTATAAATAATATTAGTTTAAATACTAATATTATTTAAGCTAAACTTAGAAAGTCTTTATTAAGCTTTCTAATTTTTCCTTGAAAATTTACGCTAATTAAATTGCCTTCAATGGCAAGTATTTTTCCACTACCAAATAATTTATGATTTACTGCATTTCCTACTTTAAATTCATTAGTAGAATTATTTATAGTAGTATTGCTAGTATTTTTATACATAATTTCATTTACAAAAATACTTGGATTTGTATAATCATATTGTAAATAGAATTTATGTTTTGCCCTTGTCATCGCCACATAAGCTAATCTTCGCTCTTCTTCAATATCAAAAATACCCATAAAAGTGCAAGGCATTTTGCCACCATCACAATCAATTAAAAATACATATTCAAATTCTAATCCTTTACTAGCGTGAATGGTCATAAGATTAATTGCGTTATTATTTTCTTTTATTATTTGTTCTTGTAAGATGATTTTATTTAAAAAATTAGTAAGTTTAGTAATATCAGCATTAAAGCCGCATTCTCTTTTGATAATATCAAAAAATACCGAGCAGTTTTCAGCTCTTGATTTTGGATTATCAAATAAATTATGAACTTCAAGAGAAGCTAATTTATTTAAAAATAAAGCGAATTTATCTTGAGTTGTAGTATAAAGCTCTATAAATTCTTTAATTTCAATATTTTTAAAACTATCTAAATTATCTTTTAAACTTTCAAATAAAGATGGTTTTTTAGATAAATTCTCTAATTTTTCTAAGGCTTTTTCACCAAATTTTCTTTTAGGCATATTGATGATTTTTTTAAAGGCCAAGTTATCGTTAAAATCCACATAAAGTCTTAGATAATTTATGAGTAATTTAATTTCCGCTCTTTCAAAAAACGGAACAGAACCAATAACTTTATAAGGTATATTCTCGCTAATTAATCTAGGCTCAATGAAATTTCCGCTCATATTCATTCTATATAAAACACAGATTTCATTGTGCTTTACGCCTTTTTCTATAAGACTTTTAATCTCGTAAATTACTTCATAATAATTTTCTAATTTAGTAATATCTATATCAAATTCATTATTTGTAAATAGTTCTTTTCCATATCTTGTTTTATTGTTTGCTATTAAGCTATTTGCGTGATTTAATATGGTTTTTGTGCTTCTATAATTTTCTTCTAATTTAATGATTTTTGCGTCTTGAAAATCATCAGAAAATCCTAATATATTTTGTATTCTTGCGTGGCGAAATGAGTAAATACTTTGATCATCATCTCCAACTACAACGATATTTTGATGAGCTTTACATAATAATTTTAATAATTTTAATTGAGCTAAATTAGTATCTTGATACTCATCTACCATTATGTATGAATATTGATTGCTAATTTTTGTAGCTGTTGTTGGATTATTTTTTAAAATATCGTGTGGCAGAATTATTAAATCATCAAAATCTATTAAATTATTGTATTCTAAAGCTTTTTCATAATCTAAATATATTTCGTGATTTTCATTTTCTAATTCAAATTCTAAGGTATTTTTAACCCTATCTATATAAGCCATAGCTTCGTTGGTTTTATTTCTTAAAAACTCTTTTTCATCTTTTAAGATTTCTTTATCTTTTTTATCCTTACTTAAAAAATTTATATCAGTTTTTCTAATTTTTTCTAAAACAAATTCTTTAATCATAGCCTTTTTATCATCAGTATCAATGAGTCTATAATTTTTCCTTCTTCTTCCATCTAATAATTCTATATATTCACTTAAAAACTCCATTCCAAAGCTATGAAATGTGCTTAAAATTGGTAAATTATTACTATAGCCTATTTCATTTAGCATTTTTATAGCTCTTTCTTTCATTGAAGCTGCGGCTTTATTTGTAAATGTAAGGCTTAAAATTGATTCAGGGCTAATTCCAACTTCACTTATTAAATAGACTAATCTGCTAATCATTGTTTGGGTTTTGCCAGTTCCAGCACCAGCTAAGATTAATAAACTTCCATCTACAAATGTAGCGGCTTGTTTTTGAGCAGGATTTAGTCTATCTAAATAATTCATTCGCAAAATTCCTTAACCATTTTAGCAATTTCATTAATTCCTAATTGCCAAAACTCATCACTATTTAAATCAAGTCCAAAAAGTCCTACCAATTCAGCCGGAGAGCGACTTCCGCCACTTGCTAAAAATTCTGTATAAAGCTCTACGAAATTAGCACATTTCCCACTCTTATAAAGCCCAAATAATGCTAAAACTAATAATTGTGCGTAAGAATACGCGTAGCAGTAAAACGGCGAATGAATAAAATGTGGGATATAGCTAAACCAATATTTGTATTTTTTGCGTAGTTTTACGCTATTACCAAACATTTTTTGTCCTTCAGCTAGCCATAAGTCGCAAAACTCATCAACACTTAATTCACCTTCGTGATTATGTAGAGCGATTTCGTAATTTGTAAAATTAATTTGTCTAAAAAATGTTGCGAATATATCTTCAATTTTACTTGCTAAAAGTGCTTTTTTATCTTTAGGGCTAAGCGTATCTTTAATAGCGTCATAAACTAGCATTTCAGCAAAAACACTAGCAGTTTCAGCTGTAGTTAGCGGAGTATTTGCATTAAAATACCCTAGATTTTCTCCTGCTAGACTTTGATGGATTAAATGCCCTAATTCGTGTGCTAAAGTGAATAAATCTCTTCTATTATTTGTATGATTAAGCATTACAAAAGGTTGAGGATTTATGCCATAGCTAAATGCTCCACTACGCTTATTTTTAGCAGGATATACATCAAGAGCTTTATTATCAAGTGCTTTTTGCATAAGTTCAGCAAATTTTGGGCTAAATTTATTAAAAGTATCTTTTACAACTTTGCAAGATTTCTCAAAATCCCAATCATTGCTAATATCATCATAAAGTGGAGCGTATCTATCATAGTCTTTTAATTCTTTAATACCTAGAATTTCACGCTTTTTATTGTAATAATTTTCTACTAAATGATAATTATTTTCGGCTGCTTTTATTAGGCTTTTTACACTTTCATCTTCAATTTGATTACTCAAATTCCTTGCTTGCATAGGATTTTCATAGCCCCTTAGCTCGCATTCACTTAAGTGATTATTCTTAATCATATTAAAAATAAAGCATAGAGTTTTTATATTTTTCTTAAGTCCTTTTGTAAGTGCATCGGCTGCTCTTTTTCTTAAAGCTCTATCAGGGCTATAAAGCTTGCTTAATAGTTCTTCTTCGCTGATTTTTTTTAAATCAAGTTTAAAGGTAATATTACTTAAGTATTCATCAAATAATCTTGAAAATGCTTCTTTACCATTTATATTCATTTTCATAAATACTTGCTCGTTGCTTTTGCTTAATTGATATTTTTTAGCTTTTAGCCAATTATTTAGCATATATGAATATTTTTTACAATTATTTGCAATTTCTTGTGCGTTTTCTAATTCGCAAAACTCAATTTCAAAAAACACTAATTTACTTTCAATATTAGTGCAAATTGTGCTTATTTCTTGTAAAAATGCTCCATTTGCACTATCTTTTGCAAAATGTAAATACGCATAAGCTCCAGCACGGCTTAACTCATTATAAATGCTTTCTAATTTTGAAATGATATTTTCAAATTCTTTTTCATTTTTTAAATTATTTTCGTATTTTAAAGCAAAATCGTTTGCTTGATTTTCTAAATCTTTTAAAATTTTATATAATTCTTCTTTATTTTTATAAATTATGCTTAAATCCCATTCCATTTTATACCCTACTTAAATCTATTTTAGTATCAGAACAAATTGCAGAAAATAGCACATCAGTAGAGCTATTTAAAGCAGTTTCAACGCTATCTTGAATAACTCCAATTATAAAGCCAACCCCAACTACTTGCATAGCAATATCATCATTTATCCCAAATAACGAACACGCTAAAGGAACAAGTAAAAGTGAGCCACCAGCAACCCCACTAGCTCCACAAGCAGCAAATGCAGCTAAAAAGCTAAGTAGTATAGCGTTTGTAAAAGTAATATTAAGTCCTAATGTATGAACTGCAGCAAGTGCTAAAACAGAAATAGTAACAGCAGCTCCAGCCATATTAATTGTAGCACCTAGTGGAATTGATACTCCATATAATTCTTTATCAACATTAATTTTTGAACATAGTGCCATATTTACAGGAATATTTGCAGCTGAACTTCTTGTAAAAAACGCATAAATTGCAGAGTGTTTTATACAAACCCAAACTAATGGATAAGGATTTTTCTTAGTAACTACAAATACTATTAATGGATTGATTACAAATGTTACAAATAGCATAGTCCCAACTAATACTAATAGTAATAAAACATAATCAGCTAAAGTTTCTACACCAGTTTTAGCAACACTTGTGCTTACTAGACCAAAAATACCAATAGGAGCTAGACGAACTATGAAAGCAACAATTTTAATAGTGCCTTCATTAATATCTATAAATACTTTTTTTACTTCTTTTGAGCAAGTTTTAAGTGCAATTCCAGCAGCTATAGCCCAAGTTAAAATTCCAATATAATTTCCATTAGCTAATGCACTTACTGGATTTTCTATCATTTTAAATAATAAATCTTTAAATACCATAGCAACACTACTTGGCGGGGTTAAATCAATATTATTTGGTATTTCTAATATAAGTTTTGTAGGAAATAAAAAGCTAGCAACAACACCACAAACAGAAGCTAAGAAAGTTCCTATTAAATACAAAATTATTACTTGTTTTATTTTTTTAGTTCCATTTCCATATTCTCTAGTAGAGATTGCACTAAGAACTAAAATAAATACTAATATCGGAGCAATTGCTTTTAGAGCACCTATAAAAAAATCTCCTAATAAAGAAGTATAATCAGTAAAACTAGGAATACAAATTCCAACAAAAACACCTACAACAATACCAATCATAATTTTTATAATTAAATTAGTACTTTTATATCTTTTAATCATTGAACTTAAGACGCTCATAATATCTCCTTAAAAAGGCAAAAATATAGCAAATCTCTCTTACAAAACATTAACTATAAAGGCTAAAATTAGGCAAAATTTAATTATTAAAGGATAATAAATGTATTTATTTACAAGTGAAGTAGTAAGTGCAGGACACCCTGATAAATGTGCTGATATCATTGCTGATAGCATTGTTGATTTGCATATAAATTATGATAAAAACGCTCGCGTTGCTAGTGAGGTTTTTGTCGCTGGAAAGAATGTAATAATTGGTGGAGAGATTAAATCTAATTTAAAGGTTAGTGAAAGTGAATATGAAGAAGTAGTTAAAAACGCTTTAATTAAAATAGGTTATAAAGAAAATTCTCATTTTAGCAAGGCTGAATGCTTATACCCAAGTGATGTTAAAGTGCAAGTGTTATTAAACGAGCAAAGTAATGATATTAATCAAGGCGTAGATCAAGAAAGTGGAGAAATAGGAGCAGGTGATCAAGGTATGATGTTTGGCTTTGCAAGTAGCGAAGCACCTGAATTTATGCCTGCTGCGATTTTTTATGCGAGAATGATTTGTAATAAAGTATATGAATATGCTCTAAATAATCCACACGAATTTGGAGTAGATATTAAAACTCAAGTTACAATTGATTATGAGAGCAAGGAAAATTATGAAAATTGTAAGCCTAAAAAAATCCATACAATAGTAGTTTCAGCTCCTAGCGTAAGTAGTTTAAGTCTTGATGAAGTTCGCTCAAAAATTATGAATTTAATTTGTAATTCGGGCTTACCAAAAGAGCTATTTAATAAAGATGATTGCATTATTTATATTAATCCAACAGGAAGATATGTAAACCACTCAAGCCTTCACGATAGTGGCTTAACAGGAAGAAAATTAATAGTGGATAGTTTTGGTGGATATAGCCCAATAGGAGGAGGTGCACAAAGCTCAAAAGATTACACAAAAGTTGATAGAAGTGGGCTTTATGCAGCTAGATATGTAGCAAAAAATATAGTTGCAAGTGGCTTAGCTAAAAAATGTATAGTGCAAATTAGCTATGCAATAGGAATTGCAAAACCAATTAGCGTAAATGTTGATTGTATGGGGACAAATGCAAGTGTTGATGATAATATTTTAAGTGCATTTGTTGAAAGAAATTTCGCATTAACTCCTAGATGGATTAAAGAAAAATTTAGATTAGATGAGCCTAGTAAAGCTGGATTTTCTTATGCTGATGTTGCAACTTATGGGCAAGTTGGAGTTGCAAGTTATCCTTGGGAGCAGCTTGATAGCGTTGAATTATTTAAGAGTTTATTAAAATGAAAATAGGAATTATTGGACTTGGAGCCGTTGGTTCGGCTGCAAGTTTTATGCTAAGTAGTCAAAATATAGCAAACGAGCTTTATTTGTACGATATTAAAGATGGCTTAGCAAACGCAAGTAAGATTGATTTAGAAGATAGTCTTGAAAATACCAATTCAAATTCTAAAATTTTTGCTGTTAGCAAGGTAGAAGAATTAGTAAAATGTGATCTTATTGTCTTGGCATATACAACTTGCATTGAGCCTGATAGAACGCTTGAACTTAAGGCTAATTATGAACCTTTAAAAGAAATTATTAATGCCTTAAAGGGCTTTAATGGTATATATTTAATAGCTACAAATCCAAATGATAGCATTGTTTATTACGCTCAAAAATTAAGTGGCTTAGATACTTTTAAAGTAATTGGCACAGGCACAACGCTTGATAGTGCAAGGCTTAAGATTGAAATTACTAATAAATTAGGAATTTCTTATAAAAATATAAATGCTTTTATGCTAGCAGAGCACGGAGATACGCAGTTTTTTTATAAGAGCAATGCCTTTGTGGGCGGTAAAAATATTAATGAGTTTAACCTTAATTTAGATGAGATTGAAAACAGAGTTCGCTTTAAGGGCGGAGAGATTTTTAAAGTAAAAGGTAAAACAGAATTTGGAATAGGAAGTGTAATTGCAAGAATTATTAAAGCTATTAAAGATGATGAGAATTTAATCACACCTATTAGTTTTACTCAAGATAATTTAGCTTATTCAAGATTGGTTGTAGTAGGTAAGGGTGGTATTAAAAAAGTTCTTGAATTAGACTTAAATAAAGATGAAAAAGAAAAACTTGAAATCTCAAAAAATTATATTTTAAAGACTATTAATTCTATTAAATAATTAGTGAAGAGTTAAATCTCTTCATTGTTTATATATACATTAAAACTTTTTGGCTTGCTAATCTTTTTAATAGCTTCTTGCATAATGAAATTATTTGTATTTTTTGTTATATATAAAGTTTTATTTTTATAAGAAAAATCACAAATTTCGTTTTCTTTAGCCTTATTTAAAGAATTACAAAATGCTAGAATAAAATTAAGCCAAGATATAGTATTTTCATCTGGCAATAATTTTTTTAATTTTAAATTCTCATAATTTATTTTTTTGCCGTGTTGTTCTATTATAGTTGCTATTAGTGCTTTATCTTCGTGTTTTATACAAAAATTTAGACCACTTAAAACACAATAAGCACTATGTTTGTGGTTTGAATAATAGCTAAGTAATAAACCTGTCTCAATTAATTTTGCTGCATATGTTAAGTGTTTTAGATATTTTTTATCAACATAATGAATTTCATTTAAAGTATTAAATAATCTTGTAACATTACTAACCAGTGAGCCTGATTTGTATTTAATTAGTCTATCTTCAAGACTTTTTAAGCTCGGATTAAAATTGGCTGGAAACCCTTTGTGGTGTTTAAATAAGTCTTTTAAAAATATTCCTTCTCTAACTCCAGCACCACTTGTAATTATTTGCTTGATTTTTAATTTTTTAATTATTTTATAAAAGACTAAAGCACCCATTTTAATGGTATCGTGTCTTTCTTTTTTAATTCCTAGCGAGCTAAGTTCTGAATTTTTGCAATTGATAATTTTTTCTATAAATTCACTTTCTTCATCTACTTGATAAGAAAAAGCATGAACCTGACTTAAAGGATAATTATTTTTTTCCATAATAGCATTGCTAATAGCTCTTAATGAGCCACCTATTGTAATTAAGATAGAAGCTTTAAAATCATCAGGGATTTGCTCTAAATAATTATCTATATATTTTTCTAATTTATTAAATTTGTCTTTAAATAAGTCTTTTAATCTCACCGTTCCAAGGTCAAGCGAGAAAGTTTTAACTACTTTTGTATTTTCACACAAACACAATTCAGCACTACCACCACCAATATCTAAACAAATTGATTTGTCATCTAATTTAGGTAGTAAATTAATAGCTCCAAAACCACTTAAATATGCTTCTTCCATTCCACTTAAAGTTTTGATATTGAGTTTTAAATCTTTTTTTAATAGGTTAATTAAATCAGATTTATTTTTTGCATCTCTTAGAGCTGATGTTCCTATGCAAAATATTTTATTACACTTAAAATTAAGCGCTTGAGTTTTAAAATATTTTATTATTTCGTAAGCTTTTTTGATTTGTTTTTCTACCAATACATTATCTTGTTCATAAGCACCTTGTGCTAAACGAAATTTAACTTTTTGTTCGTTTAATATATAAAAACCATATCTTGAAGTTTTTTCATATATTGCCATCCTAATTCCGTTTGAACCTAAATCAATAATTGCAGTTTTTTTTGCCATATTTCTTCTCTTAATTTTTTTTGATTTTCATAGAAAAAATAGCCCTTGTTCCTTGCATATCTTTTCTATTTTCTAATGATACTTCAGCTTTTAGTGCGGTTGCAGCTGATTTTGATAAATAAAGTCCTAATCCAACGCCTTCTTTATCTCCAAATCTTTTAAATGGTGCAAAATAATCTTTATCTTCACTAATTCCACAACCCATATCATCTACATGTAGATAAAAAGTCATATTATTGATGAAAGTTGTAATTGTTATTGTTGTATTTGGTTGAGAAAATTTAAATGCGTTTTGAATAAAATTTTGTAAAATTTGTGAGAATAAGGTTTTTTGTATTTTTATTTTTAATTCATTTGGGTTTAGATTAAGTTCTATTTTTTGTCCTGTTTTTGAGCCTAATAGGCTAAAATTTTTGCTTTCTTGTCTAATAAAATCAATTAAGTCTATTTCATTTGGCTCTTCAAATTGCGCACCTTCTAATCTACCAATTTTAAGAATTTCATTTATGATTTTATTGATATTATCTATGCTATCGTTAGAGTTTTTAATGGTTTGAATATAATATTCACTATCTCTTGATTTAATTAGCGTTACATCGTTTTTAGCTTTTATAACTGCTAAAGGAGTTTTTAATTCGTGAGCAATTCCTATAAATAGTTCTTTTTGAGACATATTATAGTTTTGAATTCTAGTAATTAAGTGATTAATACTACTTATGATTTCTTTAAACTCTAATGGATAGTTTTTATAATCTAATCTATTTGTAAAGTTATCATCAAACCTACTAACTTTAACGCTTAATTCTTTTAGGTGCATTGATAATATTCTTGATAAGAATAATGAATAAAAAATAATCAAACTAATAGCAATAATAATTATTAAAAATAAAGATATAAAAATAGTATCAAGAATTTTACTTGATTGACTTATATCTTTTTTTAATATTATATAATCCCCAAATTCATTGTAAGGATATGTTAAAATCAAGACTTTTTTATCGTTTTCATTGATTATTTGAAAGTTTGGTTTCATAGTTTTTTTATCTAAATGAATTATTTTATAGTCTTTAAAAATAATAAAGTTTGAACTATTATTCACTTCAATAATACTAATAGCATTTTTGATTAAATTATCAAATTCATTTTGCATTATATTAATTTTTAGAATTTGATACGACAGAACTGAAAAAATAACAACTAGCACCGTAATAGTAGATGCTAGTTGCAAGAAAAATTTATTTCTTATGCTTTTTTGGGAAAGCAAAATCTATAGCCTCTTCTTCTTATTGTTTCAATAGTTGAGATACCTAAAGGCTTATCCATTTTTTGCCTAATTTGATTGATTGCAACTTCAATTACATTAGGAGTTACAAGTTCAGGTTCTTCCCAAATTGCATCTAATAATTGTTCTTTTGATACTATTTGATCAGAGTGTCTTGCAAGATGGGTTAATACTTCAAAAGGTTTACCTTTTAATTCAATTTCTTTACCTTTATAAGTAATTTTTTCTTCATCTGGGTCTATTTCTAAATTATCAATTTTAATTGTATTTGACCCACCAAATCTAAGTCTTGCTTCAATTCTAGCTAATAATACATTAAAATCAAAAGGTTTTTTAATGTAATCATCAGCACCTGCTTTTAAAGCGCTTATTTCACTTTCTTTATCATCTTTTGCAGATAAAATTATGATTGAAGTTCTTGAAGATTTATGTTTTACAACATGTATTAAGTCAGTGCCATCACCATCAGGAAGCATCCAATCTGTCAATACTAAATCGTAGTTTCTAATACCGATATAATATTCAGCATCTTTACAATTTTCGCACGCATCTATTTGATAGCCATATTCAGTTAAACCTTCGGCTAGTGTCTTGTTTAAAGATATTTCATCTTCCACTACTAAAATACGCATTTTTTTTCCTTAAAGTAAAATTAAGGTTATGCTAACACAATTTAAGCAAATATTCAAGTTTTTTTAAAGTTATTTTAATATTTTTTTTTGTATTTAGCACTAAGTTTTGTGTTTTTCATAATCTCTAATTTAATAATCTCAATTTTTATTTTTTTTAGTTGTGGAAATTTGATTTTTATTTTTTTTGCTAGTTTTTTATTAGCTTTTTCTAAGGTAAAGAATTTTTTTGATTTTAAATATTTTTTTGATAATTTAGTTACTTTAGCATAGTCTAAAAAACTATCAGCTTTTGCATTTATTTTTAGGCTTATTGTTTGCTTTTCTAATCTTTCAAATTCCAATAAGCCTATTATGCATTTAAATTTTGTTTTTATTTTTATATGACTTTGCATTCGTCTTTAAAAATCAATCTAATAATATTTGGTATATGTTTATAGAACACAAAAAACAATATTAAATATATTGGTGCGTGAGAATTAATACTAATATTAGGGTATAAAAATTCTGCACTAATTACTCCAATACTAAATCCTATTAATGATGCTAAGCTAGATATTTTAAATACTTTTCCGATTATTAGCCAAAAAATAAGACCTATAATTACAGAATAAGGAACTAATAGTATTAAAGCTCCAGCCCCACTAGCTACGCCTTTACCGCCATTAAAGCTTAAAAATATGCTATAACAATGTCCTATAACACTAAGAACTGCCATAGCCCAAATTGTTGCCTCACTTATATCTAAAAACATAGCAATACAAATTGGAAGCATAGCTTTTAAAAAATCACTTAACATAGTAGCTATTGCTAATTTTTTAGCCAATTTTGGATTAACTTGTTTTACAACTCTTAATACATTTGTAGCTCCTATGCTTTTTGAACCTTGAGATTTAATATCAACATTTGCAAATTTTTTAGCATATATTAATCCAAAAGGAATTGAGCCTATTAAATAGGCTATTAGCATACAAATTAAATTATTATTTGTAAATAAGTCAATTATGAATGTAATAAAATTCATATCTTAATCTCTTTTATATAGGCTTAATTGATTTTTAAGCTCTACTAAAGTTTCTTCTACTCTTCTGCTTGCAAATTCTTGGATTTTTTTAGCATCTTCTTGGTCTGGTAAAATCTCTAAACAATATCTGTAAGCATTTTGATATACAATTAAAACAACTAATTTAAATTTTAAATTAAACTCAACTGCTTCATTTGAATGAGGCATATGTAAACAAATATAAGATGATAAAATATCACCTCTTTTAAATCCTACATCTTCATTAGAAACAACACCAATTCCACCTTCTGAAATATCAAATAATTTTCCATTAGCAACCCTTCCATCTTCATGAGTTAGTGCTATTTTAGTAAATTCATTAGGATGCACTCTAGGATATGCTCTTTTTAATGCGTGCATATATGGTTGGCTTTCAAAATTATTTAAAGTTACCGTGCAATTTACAATATTAACAGATAAAATATTTGCTTTAATATTTTTTTGTAAATATTGATTTTGAACTATATAAGCACAATCTTCTTCTTTCATAGCTAAAATTTGCATTAAATCAACTTTTACAACTATACTCGCATCTTCAACTTGTAAAATTTCTCCGTAAGTTCTAACAGGAACACCATTATAAAGATTTAAAAATTCTAATTTTTCTCCTACAGAATACATTTTTTTAAATGTATCTATAAAATTCTCGTGTATAAAAAATCCACCAGAACTACTTGCCGAAAATACATTAATTGAACTTTGTGCAGTCGTAGAATCGTGACAAATTGTGCAAAAAATTGAACCATATCTTTCCAATGCAAAGGCAAGATTAACAACTAATTTGTTGTTTAATCCATTATTCATAATATGCTTAGAAAAATCTATATAAGTTTTTAATAAAAATTCAAAAAAGCAAGCTCTATCAAAGTCTTTTGTCTTGGCTAATTCCTTACCTCTTTCTATACTAAAATCTTTTGTTAGTAACATAGAAAATAATTCTTCGTAAGCATCTTCACAATTTTTTGATAAAATTTTGCCTTCGCTTCTATAATAAGCTTGTATGTTATTAATAAATTTGTGTGTATATTTTTCAAAATAATTAATACTAGAATTAACTAGTTCGTCTCTTCCTTCAAAACTCATGTTTTTGTTTCCTTTTAAACTAAAAATAGCATTAGTGTAGCAAAAAAAATAAATTTTTAAATAAAAATTAATGATTTTTTGATAGTATTCGCTTTTTACAACTCATTTAAGCTTATTTAAATCTTTAAATTTCTAATATTTAAAGTGCTTGATGGGACTTACTAAATTACAAAGGATGAATCATGTATGCTATTTTTAAACATAGCGGTAAGCAGTACAAAGTAAGTGTTGGCGACGAATTAAAGTTAGATCGCTTTGAAGCAGAGAAAAAGTCTATCGTAGAAGTTACAGATGTTTTAGCTGTTAACGATAAAGAATTAAAAATCGGTACCCCTTTTGTTAGTGGAGCGAAAGTTGTTCTTGAAGTTATCAACGAAGGAAAAGATAAAAAAGTTGTAATTTTTAAGAAAAGAAGAAGAAAAGACTCTAAATTAAAAAGAGGTTTTAGAAGACAATTTACTCGCGTAGTAGTAAAAGAAATTAAAGCGTAAGGAGAAATACAATGGCACACAAGAAAGGTCAAGGTTCAACTCAAAATAATAGAGATTCTATAGGTAGACGTTTAGGTGTTAAAAAATTTGGTGGAGAATTTGTAAGAGCTGGAAATATTATTATTCGCCAAAGAGGAACAGCAACTCACGCAGGAGCAAATGTTGGTATGGGAAGAGATCATACTATTTTTGCTTTAGTTGATGGTTTTGTTAAATTTGAAAGAAAAGACAAAAACCGCAAAAAAGTTTCTGTATATCCTGCAGTATAATTTAAATTAAAAGGAGCTTAGGTAATGTTTGTTGATAGTATAAAAATTAGGCTGAGCTCTGGTAACGGCGGAGCGGGTGCTAGCTCATTTCGCCGTGAAAAACATGTACCACTAGGTGGTCCTGATGGCGGCGATGGCGGTCGTGGTGGCGATGTAGTGGTTATTTGTGATAATAATCTTCATACTTTAGCGCATTTTAAAGGCAAAACACATTTAAAGGCTAGTAATGGTGATTGTGGATTACCTAGAAATAAAAGTGGTAAAAAAGGCGAGAATTTAGAAATAAAAGTTCCAATAGGTACTCAAATTATTGATATTAATACCAATGAAATCTTACATGACTTTACGAGTTTAGGAGAGCAAATAGTCTTACTAAATGGTGGTTTAGGTGGCCTTGGAAATAGACATTTTAAAAGTTCTGTTAATCAAAGACCTACATACGCTCAACCTGGTAAAAAAGGAGAAAGTCTAGAAGTAAGACTTGAATTAAAATTAATTGCTGATGTTGGATTAGTTGGATATCCTAATGTCGGAAAATCTACTTTAATTAGTATAGTAAGTAATGCTAAGCCAGAAATTGCTGATTATGAATTTACAACTCTTACTCCAAAATTAGGTGTTGTAGATATTAATGATTACTCGTTTGTAATGGCTGATATACCAGGAATTATAGAAGGTGCTAGTGAAGGAAAAGGTTTAGGATATGAGTTCTTAAAACACATATCAAGGTCAAAATGCTTATTATTTATGCTAGATAGTTTTAAAGAAATGAGCATTAAAGAACAATTTATTAATTTATACAAAGAACTTGAAGCTTATGGCTTGAATGATTTTAAATTTGCAGTTGCAATCACAAGATGTGATGTGGCTAAAGAGAATTTAATTCAAGAATTAGAACTTTTAAATGAGTATTTAAAAAGATATGATAATTTAGTTTTTGTTACAAAAATATCTTCAGTTACTAATGATGGTATTAAAGAGTTAAAATTATCTTTATCAAAAATGTTATTTGAATAACATATCTTAATTTTTAGGTATATCATGAAAAAAAATATAGTATTTATGGGCACGCCCGAATTTTCGGCATTTATTTTAGAAGAGCTTAGTAAATTTCATAATGTAAGTCTAGTTTTAACCCAAACAGATAAAGAAGTTGGAAGAAAAAAAATATTAACTCCAAGTCCGGTAAAAGAGATTGCGTTAAAACTAAACTTAGAATTAGCACAACCAAAAAGCTTAAGAAATAATGAAGAGATTAGAAATTTAATTAGCAATAAAAAACCAGATTTTATAATAGTTGCAGCTTATGGAAAAATACTGCCAAAAGAGATTTTAGACATAGCACCTTGTATTAATACTCACGCTAGTTTACTTCCTTATTATAGAGGAGCTTCACCTATACAAAGTGCTATTTTAAATGGTGATATTGTAAGTGGAGTTACACTTATGAATATGGATATAGGTCTTGATACTGGAGATATTTTATATCAACAAGAATTAAATATTAAGGATTTAAATTCTCCACAAGTATTTGACAAAATGTCTAAATTATCAGCAAAAATGCTTTTGGAATTTTTAGAAAATCCAAATTATTTTCAACCTATTAAACAAGATGATTCAAAGGCAACTCATACAAAAATTATCAAAAAACAAGATGGTTTAATTGAGCTAAATAATGCTAAAGAAATATATCAAAAATATTTAGCATTTTATGATTGGCCTAATATATTTTTAGAAAATGGTTTAAAGTTAAATGAACTTGAATTGAATGAATGTGAAAGTGATAATAAAGAAGGGCTTATAAAAGAAATAGGTAAAAATTATTTAATTTTAACTTGTAAAAAAGGCAGCTTAAAAGTTTATAAATTGCAAGATGCAGGTAAAAAGTCTTTAGATGCTAATGTATATGTAAATGGTAAAAGGTTAAAACAAGGAGATAGCATTGTATAATCTAGCTTTTTGTAATTGTATAAGTTCAACTCAAGTTGAGCTTATAAATGCTATTAGAAATGGTTTTAAAGAACACGCATTTGCATTGGCTACGCTTAAACAAACTAACGGAATTGGCTCTTGTAATAGAAATTGGATTAGCGATAATACCGATTCATTTGGCAATATAAATTCTAAGATTCATAATCAGTATTTTAAAGATATAGATTTTATATTTTTTGATGAATATAATAAATTTAATTTAGATATAAAAAATAATTTATATTTATCTTTTTTTAATGATAATTTACCAGATGATTTACCTATTCAATCAGCTAGTATATATTATTCTATGATAATGAAAATAGTCTTAAAAGAATTTGGTTCAAAAGTTTTTATAAAATGGCCTAATGATTTTTATTTAGATAATAAAAAAATTGGAGGGCTAATCACTGCAAAAATAAAAGATAAATTAGTTTGTGGTATTGGTATAAATATAACTACAGCACCAGTAGATGCTAATATTTTAGATATAGATATTTCATATTCAACATTACTTAAAACTTTTTTTGATAGAATAAATCTTAATATTTCTTGGAAAGAAATTTTTGATTATTATAAGAGTGATTTTGAATTAAGTAGATCGTTTTATTTTAAAAATGATGATAATACTTATTCATTAAATGATGTAAAATTATATGAAGATGGTTCTATTTTAGTAGATAACAAAAGGATATATAGTTTAAGATGAGTGAAATTATAACAATAGCTAATCAAAAGGGTGGGGTAGGTAAAACAACAACGGCAGTGAATTTAGCAGCTTCTCTTGCGGTAGCTGAAAAAAGTGTTTTACTAATAGATATGGATCCACAAGGTAATGCTACCACAGGATACGGATTTAAAAGAAGTGATTTTGAATTTAATATATATCATGTATTAAGTGGTAAAAAAACATTAGATGAGATTATTTTAAAGACAAGTTTGAATAAACTAGACCTTGCTCCATCAAATATTGTTCTTACTAATTTTGAGCAAGAATTAGGAACAGGTGTAAATAATAAACAAATTTTAAGAAAAGCTTTAAAAGATGTTGTAAATAGATATGATTATATAATAATAGATTCGCCACCTGCATTAGGAAATATCACAATTAATGCACTTGCAGCAAGCACTGATGTAATAATCCCGATTCAATGTGAATATTTAGCATTAGAAGGTTTGGCACATATTTTAAGGACGATTCATAATATAAGAGAAGCAATAAATCCGAAGTTAAGAATAAGGGGAATTTTACCTACTATGTATAGCCCACAGAATAATCTTTCAAAAGATACGGTTGCCGAACTTAAAAAGCATTTAAGTGGCAAGTTATTTAGAAAAGATGGAGAGATAGTAATAATTCCAAGAAATGTAAAACTAGCAGAAAGTCCAAGTTTTGGAAAACCTATAATATTGTATGACATAAAATCTCCAGGTTGTGTTGCTTATCAAAGCTTAGCACATTCTTTAATAGGATAGAAAATGGCAAAAAAATCTTTAGGTTCAGATTTTAGTAGTATTTTAGATGATATATCTTTAGCTTATGATGATGAGTTAAGTGGAGTTTTTAGAAGTGATTTAGATACTATAAGAGATATTAGTATAGATGATATAACTCCAAATCCATATCAGCCAAGAAAAAGTTTTAATGAAGATAGTATAAATGAACTTGCTAATTCCATTAAAAATCATGGATTATTACAACCAATTGTTGTAATAGATGCTGATGAGCTTTGTGAAAAGGCAATGGAAAATGGAGAAAATTTAGAAAAAGTAACTAAATATTTTTTAATTGCTGGCGAGAGAAGATTAAGGGCTATTAAAGCTTTAGGTGAAACAAAAATTAAAGCAATTATTGCAAATATAGATTCAAGTAAAACACGAGAATTAGCTTTACTTGAAAATATTCAAAGAGAAGATTTAAATCCTATTGAACTTGCTTTAGCTTATAAAGAGTTAATGAGAGTTAGAAAAATTACTCAAGAAGAATTAGCGCATAGTATTCAAAAAAGTAGAGCAAATATAGCAAATACTTTAAGATTACTTACTCTTAGTGAAGATACTCAAAAATTAATTATTGATGGCAAATTAAGTGCAGGTCATGCTAAAGTAATAGCAGGTCAAAAAGAAGATGAAAAGATTTTAGTAAATACAATTATTGGTCAAAAATTAAATGTTAGAGATTGTGAAAAACTAGCAAATAAACTCAAGGGTAAAAATACAAATAACATAATTGATGATAGTTTGTTAAAAAAATTAAAAGAATTTAAAATAGATTTTAAAATACAAAATGGCAAACTTATATTTAATTTAAATCAAGAAAATACTAAAAATTTTGTTGAAAATGCTATAAAAAACTTATAATTTAAATATTATTTGATTTTTTTATGTTAATATAAAGTTTTATCAAAATAAGGAGAATGTATGTTTGATGACTTAGATCTTAAAATGATGTTATTAACAGCTATGTTGTTTTTAATATTGCTTTGGATTTTAGATTACATCTTATACAAACCATTACTAACCTTTATGAAAAATAGAGATGATGGTATAAAAGAAGATGAAGCTAGAATTCAGCAAAATAACACAGACGCTAGTAATAATGAAACATTAATTGCTAAGATTTATGCTGATGCAAGAGCTAAAGCTCAAGCCATCAAAAGCGAGCAAGTTGCCGTAGCAAAAGAGCAAGCAAGCAAAGCTATAGCAGAAAAAAAGGCTAGTCTTGATTTAGACTATCAGAAATTTTTAACTGAACTTGAAGCAAAAAAAATTCAGTTTAAAAATGAGTTGAAAGCTGATTTGTTTCAGTGTGAAAATGCTTTAAGAGCAAGTATAGAAAAAATTTAAGGTTGCTTTATGAACAGATTAATATGGATTTTATTACCTACTTATTTGTTGGCTAGTGATACAGATATTTTCTATAGAACTATAAATTTTGTAATTTTTGCTGTTATGATGTATTTATTACTTGCTAAAACAATTAAAAAGATATATTGTGATAGAATTGATAATATTAAAAATAGATTAGTATCAATAGAAAAAAGCTTAGATGAGGCTAAAAAAAATAAAGAAGAAGCAATTAAAAAAATAGAGATAGCTAATAACGAGGCTGATAAGCTAATAGAATTAGCTAAAGAACAAGCTATAAAATTAAATGAAAATATTTTAAAAGATGCTAATAATGAGATAGAAAATATGAAAAAATCTTATGAAGAGCAAAAAATATTTGAAGAGAAAAAGGCTAAAGAAGAAGTTGTCAAAGAACTTATAGAAGAGCTTTTAAATACTAATGTTAATTTAAAACAATCTGATTTATTAGATATTGTTTCAAGGAAAGTTAGCTAATGGAAAAGTATGTAAATATAATAATGCAAAGAAAAGATAGGGAAGAATTTATATCTTGTTTTGAGATTTTAAAAGAAGCCTTTAAAGATAAAAAAACATTAGTGATAATAAATGCAGTTGGCATTAGCTTAGATAAAAAGATAGAGTTTTTAGTGAGTTTATCTAATACAAATAAAAAAGAAATTATTAATTTTTTAAAGGTATTAGGAGTAAATAATAAACTTGATAAAGTTCCAGTTGTTTATGATGGATTAGTTAAAAAATTAGCTTTAGAAAATAATATTTATTATGCTGATATTTATTCTAAAGAAAAAATTAGTGATAATGATATATTAAAGCACGAAAAAGAATTATCAAATTATTTTAAAAAAGAAATAAAACTAAAAAATATAATTCATGATAAAAATGAAATAAAGATTTATATTGAAGACTTAGGATATGAAATAATAGTATCAGAAACTTCATTAAAAGATAAAATCAAACAGCATATAATGAAAGCAATTTAAGAGGAGTAACAGTGAGTTTTAACGCAAATGAAATTAGCTCAATTATTAAAGAAAGAATTGAGAATTTTAATTTAAATTTAGAAATTGAAGAAACTGGTAAAGTTATTTCAATAGCTGATGGTGTTGCTAATGTTTTTGGATTAAAAAATGTTATGGCAGGAGAAATGGTTGAATTTGAAAATGGCGAAAAAGGTATGGCATTAAACCTTGAAGAAAATAGTGTTGGTGTTGTAGTTTTAGGAAGTTTTTCAAATATTAAAGAAGGTAGCTCTGTTAAAAGATTAAAACAATTATTAAAAGTTCCAGTTGGTGAAGAATTAATTGGTCGTGTTGTTAATGCTTTAGGAGAGCCAATCGACGCAAAAGGTGTTATAAATACTACAAAAACTGCATTTGTTGAAGAAAAAGCTAAAGGTATTATGGCTAGAAAAAGCGTTCATGAGCCATTACAAACAGGTATTAAAGCAATTGATGCCCTTGTTCCAATTGGTCGCGGTCAAAGAGAATTAATCATTGGAGATAGACAAACAGGTAAAACAACCGTAGCAGTAGATACCATAATTAATCAAAAAGGTCAAAATGTTGTATGTATTTATGTAGCTATTGGACAAAAACAAAGCACTGTTGCGCAAGTTGTTAAAAAACTTGAAGAGCACGGAGCTATGGATTATACAATAGTAGTAAGTGCAACTGCGAGTGATTCAGCGGCTCTTCAATACCTTGCTCCTTATACAGGCGTTACAATGGGTGAGTACTTTAGAGACAATAGCAAACATGCCTTAATAGTATATGATGATTTAAGTAAGCACGCAGTAGCTTATCGTGAAATGAGCTTGATTTTACGCCGTCCTCCAGGTCGTGAAGCTTATCCAGGCGATGTATTCTATCTACACTCAAGATTATTAGAAAGAGCTTCAAAATTAAGTGATGCTTTAGGTGCAGGTTCGTTAACAGCTTTACCTATTATTGAAACTCAAGCAGGAGATGTTTCAGCATATATTCCAACTAATGTTATTTCAATTACAGATGGACAAATATTCTTAGAAACAGATTTATTTAACTCAGGTATTCGTCCTGCTATTAACGTAGGTTTATCAGTATCTAGGGTAGGTGGTTCTGCTCAAATTAAAGCTACAAAACAAGTATCAGGAACATTAAGATTAGACCTTGCGCAATATCGTGAATTGCAAGCATTTGCACAATTTGCAAGTGATTTAGATGAGAGTTCAAGAAAACAATTAGAGCGTGGTCAAAGAATGGTTGAAGTATTAAAACAACCTCCATATAGCCCATTAGCTATTGAAAAGCAAATAGTTCTAATTTATGCAGGTACTAGAGGATTTTTAGATGATATTGCTGTAGATAAGATTACTAAATTTGAAAATGATTTATATGCTTATATTGAAACAAAGTCTCCTGAGATTTTTGAGCAAATTAGAGTTAAAAAAGCTTTAGATAGTGATTTAGAAGATAAAATTAAAAATTTATTAAATGAGTTTAAAGCAACACAAGCGTAGGTTTTGTAATGGCGAATTTAAAAGAGATAAAAAGAAAAATAAAGAGCGTTCATAATACTCAAAAGACTACTAATGCTATGAAATTAGTGTCTACTGCTAAATTAAAAAAAGCAGAAGAGCTTGCTAAGAAGTCTAAAGTATATGCAAGTAAATTGCAAGAGGTTATGCAAGAAATTTCGTTTAAGCTAAATCAATTTGATATGGCTAAAGATAGTAGATTTTTTGGTAAGCATGAGATTAAGATTGTGGATGTTGTATTTATTACTTCGGACAAAGGTTTGTGCGGTGGTTTTAATATAAAAACTTTAAAAGAAGTTAGTAAAATTATTAAAGAAAATAAAGAAAAAGGTATTAAAACTAGATTAAGAGCTATAGGAAAAGTTGGTATTGAGTTTTTTAATTTTCAAAAAATTGAAATACTAGATAAATATACAGGCGTTAGTTCTTCACCTGATTATGAAAAAGCTAGAGAAATTATTAATTTAGCTATTAGTGATTATGAAAAAGCATTAACTGATAAGATAATATTAGTTCATAATGGCTATAAAAATATGATTTCTCAAGAATTATCAGTGTGTAATTTATTACCTGTAGATTCAAGTAATTCTGAAATTACTAATTCAAATTCTTTATTAGAAATTGAACCTGAAGAAAAGGAAGTTTTAGAAGAATTATTAAAAAGATATATAGAATATAGTATGTTTTATTCATTGATAGATAGTTTAGCAGCTGAACATAGTGCTAGAATGCAAGCAATGGATAACGCAACTAATAATGCTAAAGCAAGGGTTAAAGAACTTAATTTAGCTTATAATAAAGCAAGACAAGAAAGCATAACTACTGAATTAATTGAAATTATCAGTGGTGTTGAATCAATGAAAGAATAGGAGAATATATGCAAGGATTTATATCTCAGGTATTAGGACCTGTTGTAGATGTTGAATTTAGCGATTATTTACCACAAATCAATGAAGCTATTGAAGTAAATTATGAGGTTGAAGGTAAGCAAATTCGTTTAATATTAGAAGTAGCAGCACATTTAGGTGATGGCCGTGTAAGAACTATTGCTATGGATATGACTGATGGTTTAGTAAGAGGAACTAAAGCTGTTAGCTTAGGTGCTCCAATTAGTGTTCCTGTTGGGGAAAAAGTTTTAGGAAGAATTTTCAATGTGGTTGGAGATTTAATTGATGAAGGTGCTCCAGAAAATTATGAAACAAAATGGGCTATTCATAGAGAACCACCTAAATTTGAAGACCAAAGCACAAAAAGTGAAATATTTGAAACTGGTATTAAAGTAGTTGATTTACTTGCTCCTTATGCAAAAGGTGGTAAAGTAGGATTATTTGGTGGTGCTGGTGTTGGTAAAACAGTTATTATTATGGAATTAATTCACAATGTTGCGTTTAAACATAGTGGTTATTCAGTATTTGCTGGTGTTGGTGAGAGAACTCGTGAAGGAAATGACCTTTATAATGAAATGAAAGAAAGCAATGTTTTAGATAAAGTTGCTTTATGCTATGGTCAAATGAATGAACCACCAGGGGCAAGAAATCGTATTGCTTTAACAGGTCTTACAATGGCTGAATATTTTAGAGATGAAATGGGACTTGATGTTTTAATGTTTATTGATAATATCTTTAGATTTTCTCAATCAGGTTCAGAAATGTCAGCTTTACTTGGTCGTATTCCTTCAGCTGTTGGTTATCAGCCAACTTTAGCAAGTGAAATGGGTAAATTCCAAGAAAGAATTACATCAACTAAAAAAGGTTCAATTACTTCAGTTCAAGCTGTTTATGTTCCTGCTGATGACTTAACAGACCCAGCGCCTGCAACCGTTTTTGCTCACCTAGATGCTACAACGGTTTTAAATAGAAGTATTGCTGAAAAAGGAATTTATCCTGCGGTTGATCCACTTGATTCAACTTCAAGAATGCTTGACCCGCAAATTATTGGTGAAGAGCATTATAAGGTAGCTCGTGGAGTTCAAAGTGTGCTTCAAAAATATAAAGATTTACAAGATATCATAGCTATTTTAGGTATGGATGAACTTAGCGAAGAAGATAAATTAGTTGTTGAAAGAGCTAGAAAAATTGAGAAATTCCTATCACAACCATTCTTCGTAGCTGAAGTTTTCACAGGTAGTCCTGGAAAATACATTAGCCTTGAAGAAACTATAGCTGGATTTAAAGGTATATTAGAAGGTAAATATGATGACTTACCTGAAAACGCATTTTATATGGTAGGAAATATTGAAGAGGCTATTAAGAAAGCAGAAAAATTAAAGGCTTAATATGGATAAATTAACTTTAGAAATAGTTACTCCACACGGAGAAATCTTTAATTCAGAAGTTAAATCAGTGTTAGTGCCAGGAAGTGAAGGTGAGTTTGGTGTTTTGCCAAACCACGCTTCTGTAATTTCTTTGCTTCAAGCTGGTGTAATTAGTGTGGAAAATTATGATGGTTCAAAGGAGCTTATAGCTATTGATTCAGGCCATGTAAAAGTTGATGAAAATAGTGTTGTTATTTTAGCTCAAGGTGCTGTTTATCTAGGTGGTAATGATAATTCAATAAGCAAAAAAAAGTTAGAAGAAGCTAAAGAATTATTAAAATCAGCAGGTGCAAATTCAGCAACCCTTGCCGCAACTTTAGGAAGACTGGATTCTAAATGAATTTGATTTCGGATTTTGACTTAGCTACTTTATTAGCAGTTGGGATTTTAGGTTTTTATTCTATTATTGCTTTAGCGATTTTTTTATATCGCTTAAGCAATATTTCTAAATTTTATCAAGAAGAATTAAGAACTTTAGATAGGTTATTAAAAAATCAAGATTTATCTTTTGAGGCTTATTTTAAACCTTGTGAAGGTTCTATGAAAAAATTAGAGATTTATTATAATGAAGCTTCTAAAAATCTTAGCGAAGGCCTTACTTGGCTTAGTATTATTGCTACTACTTCGCCTTTTATAGGATTGTTTGGAACCGTTGTTTCAATATACTTTACTTTAATATCTTTAAATGGAAATGGTGATATTACTCAAATCGCTTCTCCAATTGGTCATGCTTTAATAGCTACTGCTAGTGGGATTATTTCTGCTATTTTAGCTTATACATTTCATTTAATTGTGAAACGAAAAGTATTTGAATGTTTAAATATTTTAGAGAGTCAAATAAAGATTATTAGCGATGAAAAATGATTTTTTACACGAAGACCCAGAGTTAAACATAACTCCTTTAGTTGATGTTATGTTAGTGTTATTGGTAATTTTAATGCTAGTAATTCCTAATTTAAAATATGATGAAAATATTAATTTACCAAATGGCTCAAAATCAAGTGTTAGCAAAGCAAAAAAAGATGATATTTTCGTAAGCATTACAAAAGATGAAGTAGTTTTAAATAAGAAAAAATATCCTTATATTGCTTTTTTTGATAATTTTAGTTTAATTAAAAATCAATTTGATAAAGATAAAATAGTTTATATATCTGGAGATAAAGATATAAGTTACGATAAGCTAATGCAAGTATTATCAACTTTTTCAAAAGCAGGATTTGTAAAAATTTCACTTCAAACAAAATGAGTAAATCAAAAGCTTTTTTATTATCTTGTTTAATATATGTGCTTACTATATTAATATTTATTTTGCTAATAAATATTTTTGCTAAAAATGAAGAAGTTATTAAATATGGCAATAGTGAAGTGGATATATTGTTCGTAGAAGATAATGTTGAAACTCCAGCCGAGGTTAAACAAGACTATACTAAAGAAGTAGCAAAAAAAATAAATAAAAGTCCAGAAAATACAAGCAATGATAATGCTACAAAAGATAATCAAAATAAAGTAATTGAACAAAATGAAAAAGTAGAACAACAAACTGATAGTAAAGATAGTGATAGTGATTTAAGTAGTTTGTTTGGGGATTTAAAAGTTAGCAAAAGTGAAAGAAAAAATCCAAAAAAGGAAACTAAGCAAGAAGAAAATAAATTAAATCAATCACAATTAGATGCTTTAAAAAAAATACAATCACAATTAGCTAATACAACAATTAAGTCAAATAATAATTCAGAGACTACACAAACATCGGCTAAGGTTTCTGGAATTTATGATGAATATTTTGGTAGAGTGAATGCGTATTTGAAAAATGTTTGGAGTTTAGTAACTGCTAATAGTTCAGATATTAATGATAAGGAAATTTTTGAAGTAGCTTTTACAATATCAAAAAATGGTATAATAAAAATCAAAGATAATGGTTTTAATGAAAGCTCTGCTTTAAGACAAAAGGCAAGAATTTTTATACAAACTATTAATCAACAAAACAAAAATTTAGGAATTCCACCAAATCAACAAGATTATAGTGGTAGTTTAAGGCTTTCGGTTATATTAAGTATCAAGGAGATAAAATGAAAAAGATATTTTTATTATGTTTTAGTTTAGTATGCTTAACTGCTGATATTATTATGGATGTGGTTAGCGAGCAAGAGGTGTTGCCTAAGATTAGAATAACTACAAGTAGTTTGGTTAATTTTGATTTTGATAAGGTAATTAAAAATGATGTTTTAGTAAGTTCTAAATTTGAAATTACTAATGAAAATAATGCAAATTATGAATTAAATTATAATTTAAATCCTGTAGGAAATAATTATGAGTTAAGCATAACTCTTAAGGGTATGAATAATGAAATTAAGTATAACAATACTTTTACTTATCCAAAAAGTGCTTATGTGTTTTTATCTCACAAAGCAATTTCACAAATGTTTAAGGACTTAAAATTAGCAGATTTAGACTGGATGAATAAAAAGATTTTAATTACTAGAAAAATAGCTGCTAAGCAAAGTCAAATTCTTATTGCAGATTACACTTTAAATTATCAAAAAATTATTATGCAAGGTGGGTTAAATTTATTTGCAAAATGGGCAAATAGCAATCAAAATGAATTTTATTATACAGATTATAATAAAGATATTTTGAGTATATATAAATATAATTTATTGAATAATCAAAAAACTTTAATTACTCAAGGTTCTGGTATGTTAGCACTTAGTGATATTAGCAAAGATGGAACTAAAGCATTAATTACTAAAACAACAGAAGATCAACCAGAAATATTTTTATTAGATTTAAATACTAAAAATACAAAAAGACTTACTATGTATAAAGGAATAGATGTTAGTGCAAGATTTGTAGGTAGTGATAGTTTTGCTTTTGTTAGCGATAGAAGTTCTTATCCTAATTTATATTTACAAGGTCTTGATAAAACTAATGCAACTCAATTAGTTTATCATGGTAAAAACAATTCTGCCTTTAGTGTTTATAATAATTATATAGTTTATTCAAGTCGTGAAAAATCAGGAGATTTTAACTTATATGTTATGGCAACTGATTCGCAATATGTAAGACAATTGACATTAAATGGTAGAAATATTTTCCCTAATTTTAGTAGCGATGGTAAGACAATTATGTTTATAAAATTATTAGGAATGCAAAGTTCTTTAGGAATTTTAAGACTTGATGAGAATAAAGTGTATCATTTCCCACTAAAAGTTGGTAAAATTTCAACTTTGGATTGGTAATTAAATAAATTTTTAGTTTTGGAAATTATAATTTCAATTACTTTTTATGAAAGGAAAAAAATGAAAAAATTAGCTTATGCAGTTGCTTTAGCAGCTTTAGTTGTTGGTTGTAGTCAAAAGGCTACAGTTGAGGCTCCAAAAAAAGTGGAGGTTGCTCCAGATATGAATGTAGATGTTAAGGAAGATATTAATACTAAACTAGAAAGAATTAATAATTCTTTAGGTAAAGTATATTTTGACTTTGATAAATACGATATTCGTTCAGATATGTATGGCGTAGTATCAAATAACGCAAGTTTATTAAATCAAGATGGTAAAGATTTAAATATTGTTGTTGAAGGTAACTGCGACGAGTGGGGTAGTGAAGAATATAACCAAGCTTTAGGTTTAAAAAGAGCTAAAGCTGTTAAAGATGGTTTAGAATCTCAAGGAGTTAGCAGCTCAAGAATTACAATTAAAAGCTATGGCGAAAACAACCCAGTATGTAATGATAAAACAAAAGAATGCGATGCTCAAAATCGTAGAGCAGAAACAAAAGTTCAGTTTTAATTTATGCTAAAACAAATACTTTTTATAGGGGCTTTAGCCCCTATTATTTACGCAGAAACTTCAGCCTTTAATGCAGGTAATATAAATATTAAAGAGCCTTATGGGCTAACAGAAAATGAAAAAGTTTTATTAGAGAACAAAAAAAAGGTTGAAACTCTTAGTAAAGATTATACTGGTGTTGATTTTAAAACAAATAAGGCTTTAGAAAGAATTGAAGGTATTCAAAGTGTAGTTGATGATTTGAATAACAAAACTTATAATTTTGAAGGTAAATTATTAGAAGTAGAAAAGTTTTCAAAAGAAAAACTTGATATTTATGATAAAGATATTTCTGAAATAAAACAAGAATTAAAAAATCAAAAAAACAGCATTAATCAGTTAAAAAAGGCTTTAAGTGAATTAACAAATTTAGTTAGTAGCTTGGGCGAGAATAAAGCTGTAAAATCTACAACTCAGCAAGTAGTAGCAAATGAGGTTGCAGCTAAAAATGAAACTCCAGCTCAAAAAATGGCAAATGCTATAAGTTTATATAATAGTAAAGATTATGAAAATTCCGCAAAAATTTTTGAAGAATTAGCAAATGCAAAACATAAACCTGCACAATGTAATTTTTATTTAGGACAAATTGCATACGCACAAAAAGACTATAAAAATGCTATATATTATTACAAAACAAGTTCAGATTTATATAATAATCAAGGGGTAAAAGCTCCTAATATGCCTTTAATTTTATTAAATACCGCAAATTCGTTGAAGGCAATTAATGAAACAGAAAAAGCAAATAATTTTTATGCAGCACTTAAAAAACAATTTCCAGATTCAAGTGAAGCTAAAAGTATAAATTAATAGAAAGGATTAAAAATGGCTATAAAAAAAGACAGCGTAGTATCACTTAATTTTATATTGCGTGATGCAAAAACTAATGAAGTGTTAGAAAATAATACTGATTTTCATCCTATTTCATTTTTATTAGGTAGAAATCAAGTATTAGAGGCTTTAGAAGATGAAATTGCTAAACTAAATGAGGGTGATGAAAGTGATATTTTAATCACTAAAGATAAAGCTTGGCAAGAATATGATGAGAATTTGGTTCAAGAATTACCAAAAGAACAATTCGCAGGCATTGATTTAAATGTTGGCTTAGAATTATTCGGAGAAAACGAAGATGGCTCAACGGTTAGAGTTGTTGTTAAAGAAATCAAAGATAGTAGCGTAGTAATTGATTACAATCATCCTTATGCAGGAAGAGATTTATTATTTACCGTAAATATTAAAGAAGTAAGAGATGCTACTCCTGAAGAATTAGAAAGTGGTGCAGTAGCACAAGCTGGTGGATGTGGATGTGGAAATCACGGACATAGTGGTTGCAAAGGCGATGGAAGTTGCGGTCATCATCATGATGATGAAGATGATCATCACCATCATCACCACGGCGGCGGTTGTTGCAGAGGTTAAGAGCTAAGGTTTAGCTAAAATTGTTAAGGCGATTTATTTCGCCTTATACTAATATTTATTATATACTCAAAGTATTCAGTTTTTTAAAATTAATCATTTTTATAATTTTATTTTTTATGTCAAAACTTTAAAATACATTTATTGCTATCAAATTCACAAATTACAAGTAATCTTTAATATATAATCGTAAGTTATAAATATACAAAACTTATTATTTTTAACTTGATTTTTAATTCAATCATAAAAAAGTGCTAAAATTGTGATATTAAAAATATAGATTGTATTAGTATTACAAGTTAAACTTCGTTTATTATTTTAATAATGGAATTTATATTTTTATAATATTATACAAAATGTAAAAAAGATTTATAATAGCTGTAATTAAAAGATTTTAATACTTGTATTATAAGATTTGATAATAAAATAAATTAAAAAGGAAAAATATGAATTACGCATTTTTATACCCAGGTCAAGGTTCTCAAAGTGCTTTTATGGGTCAAGAATTATTTGATAATTTTGAGTTTGTAAGAAAAACTTATGATGAAGTTAGTAGTTTTTGCGGTATTGATTTTAAAGAATTAATTTTTAGTAAAAATGATAGATTAGATATAAGTGAATTTACCCAACCTGCAATATTACTAAATAGCATTATGTATTATAAAGTATTTGAAAAATTATTAGAAGAAAATGGAATTTCTTTAAGAAAAAAAGATGATATAAAGCCTTTTATTAGTTATGAAAGCACTCCATCTTTAGGACATTCTTTAGGAGAATTTTCGGCTTTATGTGCAAATAATGCACTTGAATTAAAAAATGCTTTAAAGCTAGTAAATATGCGTGGAAAATATATGCAAGAATGTGCAAGTAGCGAAAATCCTGCTTCTATGATGGTTATTTTAGGTTTAGATGATAATTTAGTAGAAGAAATTTGTGCTAAAGCAAATAAGGAAAATAAGCAAATCTATGCGGCAAATTACAATTGCGATGGTCAAATAGTTGTAGCTGGGCTTAAAAAGGATTTAGAAAATAGCATAGATGATTTTAAAAATGCTGGAGCAAAAAGAGCAATGCTACTTAATATGAGCGTAGCAAGTCATTGCCCTTTAATGCAAAGTGCAGCTAATAAATTAGAAAAAGAATTGTTGTTTAATGATGATTTCATACCAGTAATCTCAAATGCTTTTACAAAGCCTTATAGCACTAAAAATGAAGCCATTTTAGCTATAAAAGAGCAACTTATTAAGCCTGTTTTATATAAACAAAGCATAAAAAGTATAGAAAATAGCGTTGATGGTTTTATAGAATTTGGAAGCAGTGTTTTATGCGGACTTAATAAAAAAATAACAAACAAACCAAGTATTAGTATAAAAAACCTAGAAGATATTGAAAATTTTATAAAAACATTTAAGGAAAACCTATGAAAATAGCAATTTTAGGTGCTATGCGTGAAGAAATTGAGCCAATTTTAAATGAGTATTCTTATAAAGAAAGTAAATATGCAAATAATACTTATTATTTCATTGATTACGCAGGTCATGAACTAATTATTGCTTATTCAAAAATAGGCAAAGTAAATTCAGCTCTAAGTGCAAGTGTAATGATAGAAAAATATAAGGCTGATTGTTTGCTTTTTACAGGCGTTGCAGGGTCGCTTAATCCTAATTTAAAAATAGGTGATTTATTAATTGCAGAAGAATTAGTGCAGCACGATATAGATATAACAGCGTTTGGACACAAACCTGGCTATGTCCCTGAAACTAGCGTTTTTATAAAAACAAGTGAAAAATTAAATAATATTGCTAAAAAAGTAGCAAAAGAGCTTGATTTAAATGTAGTTAGCGGTATTATTGCGACATCAGACCAATTTATTTGCGATGAAACTAAGAAAAATTGGATTAAAGATACTTTTAATGCTGATGCGGTTGAGATGGAAGGAGCAAGCGTTGCTTTAGTTTGCGAAAGCCTTAATGTGCCTTGTTTTATATTAAGAGCAATTAGCGATGATGCAGGTGGAAATGCTGATGTTAGTTTTGATGAGTTTTTAGAACTAGCTGCTAAAAATAGTGCTAGATTTGTCTTAAAAATGTGCGAACATTTGTTTAAAAATGAGCTTAGCAAAAGACTTATTAAAGAAGTAGCAAGAGCTTGTGATAAGTTTAATTTAATTGAAGAAGGCGATAAGGTTTTAGTAGGACTTAGCGGTGGAAAAGATAGCTTAAGCTTACTAATGCTACTTAAACATATGCAAAGAGCAGTCCCGTTTAAGTTTGAATTTGAAGCAGTAACGCTTAGTTATGGAATGGGTGAAGATTATAAATATTTAAGCAATTATTGCAAGATTTTAGGTATAAAGCATACAATAATTGAAAGTAATATTTATGAGATTTCTAGTGAAAAAATCCGTCAAAATTCAAGCTTTTGCTCGTTTTTCTCTCGTATGAGAAGGGGATATTTATACACTTATGCTAAGGAAAATGGCTTTAATAAATTAGCTTTAGGACACCATTTAGATGATGCTATTGAGAGCTTTTTTATGAACTTTACTTATAATGGAGCTTTAAGAACACTTGCTGCGAAATTCACTTCAGCACAAGGAATTACCGTAATTCGTCCTTTGATATTTGTTCGTGAAAGAATGTTAAGAGAAAATGCTATTAAAAATGGTCTTAAAACAATAGGTGATGAAGCTTGTCCTGCTATGAGATTTGATGTAAAAATGCCACACGCAAGAGCAGAAACAAAAGAGCTTTTAGCAAGTCTTGAAGCACAAAATCCAAAATTATTTAAAAGCCTTGAAAATGCCTTTTTTAACATTCATTATGATACTTTTTTTGCAAACGAAGGTGCTAATTATTGCAAGGAATAATTTTAAATACCTTTAGCGTTAGGGATAAAGATTTAATAGTCTTTATCCTAAGTAGCGAAGAATTAGTAAAATGCTATAGATTTTACGGAGTTAGACACTCGCATTTAATAGTCGGAAATATTATTGATTATGAGCTAAGTATTCAGCCTTTATTTTTGCCAAAATTACATTCAACAATGCAACTAGCCTTGCCTTGGAATGATTATGGGATTATTAAAGCTTGGCAGAGTTTTTGTGTGCTTTTGTATGAGCATTTAAAAGATAATCAAGAGTGTGGAAGTTTTTATTATGATTTAAGTTTAAGAATAATTAATAGATTAAAAACTCAACATTATAAAAGAGTATTTTTAGATGCTTATGCTTTGATGATTGAGTATGAAGGTAGGCTTTATTTTAGTGAAACTTGCACGGAATGCAATAAAGAATTAAATGATTTTTTTTCTTTAGGAGAAGGATTTTTAATGTATTGTAGGGGTTGTAAAGTGAGTGTAAGTATCAATAAAATTAAGATGAAAGATTATCTAAAAAATAAAAATTCAGCTATATTTGAAGATGGCGAAATAGATTTATTATACGAAGTATTTTCTAAAAAATTATAAAACTACAAAAGCTAAATTAAATTCTTTATTTTAAAAATCTTAAACAATATTACAATGAATTTGAATTTTAAATAAAATTTATTATCAATATAACTATCATTTATTTAAAACTTATAAATATTATGATAATTATTTTTGTTATTAACTAAAAATATTATAGAATATCATTTTTATTATCAATTAAGGAGATATTTTGAGAAAATCTTTAAAACTTTCTTTGGCTTTATGCTTATTTGGTGGTGTTGGCTTATTGGCTAATGAGAATGCTAATCTTGATACTATTGAAGTAAATGCTAGTTCAATTGGATATTCTAATGTTGATTCGCTAAAAATTTCAAACAAAAACGCAGGTGCAATAAGAGATGTTATGCGTGATATTCCAGGTGTTTATGTAGCAGGGACAAATCAGTTTAATCAAAAACTTTATATGCGTGGCGTAAATGATAGGGGTATTAATATTACTATTGATGGTGCAAGACAACGTGGAAATATTTTTCATCACTCGGCTGATTTAGTTTTAGATGTTGATTTATTAAAAGCTATTGATGTTGGCGTGGGTGTTTTAAGTGTTGCTAATAACTCAGGTGCTTTAGGTGGTTCGGTTGCGTTTAAGACTGCAAGTGCATTTGATTTATTAGAAGGTGATGAGAGTTTTGGTGGTAAGTTTAAGACAGGCTATTCAACTAATAATAAAGAATGGCAAAAAAGCATAATGGCTTATGGTAAAACTGATAATAATTTTGGTCTTTTAGCATATATTAATCATAAAAATTATGGCTTCGGAAAAGATGGAAATGGCAATGATATTGGTGGTAAGGGTCATGATTTAAGCTATTTATTTAAAGTAAATTATGAAAAAGATGAGCATAAAGCAGGTCTTAGCTATGAGCATACTGAATATGATGGTGATTTTCCATTTAGAGGTGAGTTTGGTGGCTCGGTGGCATTTGATACAGGCACACTAAAAGCAGGAGAAAGAGCTCAAGCTATTTTGCCTCAAATTATGCAAAGAGATACCTATACTTTTAATTACAATTACAATCCAAATGAATTAATTGATAGCGAATTTAGAGTTTATCATACAGAGCATAGGCTTATAAAAGATGAAGTTCCAAATTATGCAGAGTTTAAAAAATCAGGTGGTAAAGCATTTTTATCAAATGATGGGGTAAAAACCACAGGTGCTTATTTAAACAATAAATCAAGATTTGAAAATACTAGCTTTAATCAAGAAGTATTTTATGGACTTGAGTGGTATCAAACTACAAGCTTTAGAAAAAATCATTCAAGTTTAAAAGATGCAACAAATGGAGCAATTTCGGTAACTCCTACTAAAAATCATCCTAAAGAAGTAGCAAACAACCTATCAGTATTTTTACAAGATACTATTCAAATTGGTGGATTTAGCATAATTCCTGGAGTGAGATTTGATAGATTTACTATAGATAATTTTGGTAAGAAAACTCAAGGATTTAATAATTTTAGCCCTGCATTAGCACTTGATTATAAGGCAGAAAACGGCATTAATTTATTTGCTGGGTATTCAAAAGTATTTAGAGGACCTGATCCGATTGAAGCTTTAAGACTTAGTGAAAATACATTTAATACAAATTATATTGATGAGAATTTAGAGCCTGAAACAGGTGATGCTTATGAAGCTGGATTTGGGTATAAAAATAACTTTAATGAACATAATGTTAATTTTGTAGCTAAGTATTTTTATACTGATTATAAGAATTTAATTAAAGAAAATGTAAGCGTAACAACTACTCAAAACGGACAAGCAGTTACAAATAATTACAATCGTATGAATATGGGTAAATCTAATGTTCGTGGGGTTGAATTATATGCTTCTTATGCTTATGAGAATTTAAAATTTAGTGCAAGTTATACTCATCAAACAACAAAACATAAAGATAAAAGTAAAGTTGGTGGCGTAATGGCATATAGTGATAGTGGGGATAAATATACATTTAATGCTGAATATTTTGCTAGTCCAATTGATACATTATTTGGTTATAACCTAATAGCTTTTGCTGGTAAGACTTTAGAAGATGGAACTAAAAAAGCAGGTTATGGAGTAAGCGAAATATATGCAAGTTATATGCCTACTCAAAATCTTGAAATAAACTTAAGCGTTGGCAATCTATTTGATAAAACTTATGTTTCACATTCTCAAAGAAGATTTGGGGTTGAGACTGCAAACGACTATGAAGCAGGAAGAAATATAAAACTAGGCTTTAGTTACAAATTCTAAACTAAAAAAGGCTTTTAGCCTTTTTTAGAATATCAATTATTAGGAGAAAATGTGGAATTTTTAAAAGAATATTTAGATTATTTTGTGTTTGCGATATTATTTTTTATGAGCTTTTTAGTTGTGGCATTTAGTATTGAAAGGCTAATATTTTTTAAAAATATTGATATTAAAAATTATAAATGTAAAGATGAATTAGAAATAGCACTTAGTAAAAATCTCACCTGTCTTTACATCGTTTATCAAAACGCTCCTTATATAGGTTTGCTTGGCACGGTAATAGGCATAATGATTACATTTTATGATATGGCAAATGCGGCTACTATGGACGCAAAAAGTATTATGCTAGGGCTTTCGCTAGCACTAAAAGCAACAGCACTTGGACTTGTTGTGGCAATCCCAACTCTTATGATATATAACGCATTTATTAGAAAAGTTGATGTTGTATTATCAAGATTTAAGGAAAATAATGAGAGTAAATAAAGAAGGCTTAAATCTAGTTCCATTTATTGATATTATGCTAGTTTTACTTTGCATTGTTTTAAGTGTTAGCACCTTTATAGCAGAAGAAAAAATCGCTATAAACTTACCAAAATCAGAAAATAGCGTAAGCATTGATGATAAGCAAAAAGTATTTATAAGTATTAATGAAACTGGCGAGATATTTTATAATGAGAGTTTGCTTAGCGTAGATGAATTAAAGACAAAATTATCAAGTATTAGTAAAGATGAAATTGTAATTTTACGCTCTGATGAGAACGCTAGTTATAAACATTTTGTAAAAATAGTGGATATTTTAAAAGAGTTAAAGCATGAAAATTTTGCTATTGCAACAGAAAAATAAAATCGCATTTTTCATCTCCTTTTTAGTTCATGCGGTTTTGTTGGCGTGTTTTTTTAGAATTGATGTAAAGACAAGTGAGATTAAAAATGACAAAGCTTTAGCAGTGCTTTTTTATGCTCCTAGCATACCTCAAAATGCTGTTAAAGAAGAAATAATTGAAGAAGTAAAAGAAATAAAAGAAGAAATAATCAAAGAAGAGATAAAAGAAGAAAAATTTGCTTTAAAACCTAAAAAAAAGCACCATAAAAAACCAAAACCAAAGCAAGAAGTAAAAGAAATTAAAAAAACTCAAGATGAGCCAATCACACCTAAAAACGAACCTTTAGCAAGCAAGATAAATGAAGCTAAACCAACTACTACAATTAGTAATAATACTCCTGCAGGTGGGAATAATCAAGATGAATTAATCTCTCATATTCAATCAGTTTTAAATAAAACTGCTAAGAGCAATTATCCTATGAGTTCAAGAAAAAGGCGTGAGCAAGGAGTAGTGGTTGTAGGATTTACCTATGATTATGGTAAGGCAAAAAATATAAAAATACTTAAGCCATCAAAATATGAAAATCTAAATAAAGCAGGGATTAAAAGCGTTGAGATAGCGAAATTTAAGCGTTATGAAAGAGTTTTAGATATTAGTGTGCCGCTTAAGTTTAGCTTACATTAAAAATTAGTGCTTAATTGCACTAATTTAAAAATTATAATTTAGATTAAAAGTATATAGCCTTGAATTAGCGTATTTATAACATAATTCGTTATTACAATTAAATACGTTGATTTTATTTTTGCTATTTAAAATATTTAAGATATTAAAACTTATTTTTAATTTAGTATTTTTAATATTTTTAGTATAGCCAAATCCTAAATTCCAATTCAAATATGACTTAAGTTTAGTATCGCTAAATATTTGCATATTTAAATTCTTATCGTATTGTGAGTATAAATCATTTTTCGCTGAATGATAAGTGATTTCATTAATCAAGTTAAAATTATCATAAAATAAATTATGAGTAAAATTAGCTATAAAAGGCTCATAAACAAATGGCAATTCGCTTGATTTTATAGTTTTACCATTATAGATTATGTTTTTACCAGTTGTGCTTAAATAATTAGTCGCACTACCTTTTTTATGTAGATAGCTAAGATTTAAATCAAAATAATTTTTAGTATTAAATATACTAATTTCATTGCTAGATAAATTAAGACTTACAATATCATTAGCTGTTTTTTTGCCATTATAATAAACTTTATAATTATTATCAGTATCTTTTATACTTTCTAAGCCTAATTCTTCTTGATTTGCTGAATAAATTTCATTATAAGTTTTGCGTTTAATGTATTTTAATAACATTTTAAAATATTTAAATTCTGCGTTGTAATATAGGCTAAACTCATTAGCATAAGGGCTTTTTAATCCCATAAAAACTCTATCTTTTTGCCATTTTGTATCTTGTATCCAAGGGCTATTATAATCAATTCTTGAATACTCTTCATATCCACTAAAATAATCATCATATAAAATATAAGCTAAAAGCCCTTTATCATAATATTTATTAAATCCAAATCCTAAAAATTGATTATCATTTAAATAATACTCAAGTCCTGTTCTAGGGGCTATATTAAATCTTTTGCTAAGGCTATCATAATCATTTCTAAGACCTAATCTAAATCTAAAATTATGATATTTAATATCGCTTTGTATAAATTGAGCGTAGTTATTTATTGATTTTTTAGCTTTTGCAAAATGTGTTTCATAATATGAAAAATATTGATTATTTATGCAACTAATATCATTTTCTTTACAAGCTAGAATATCAATTGGTTTTTCATATCTTGTATAAGGATTAATTCTATTTATTTTGCCTTGATTTTTACTAAGTTCAAAACCAAAATTAAAGCTATATTCTAAATCATTATTTTTAAATTCATTAGTTTTAGCATCTAATTTATATTGATATGATTTTTCAGTTTGTAAGGTATCTCCTAGCCCACCATAACTTTGCTTTATACCTGAAGGTAAAATGAATTGATACTGAACTTTTTTATCATAAATTCTTGAAGAATTTGATTTTAAAAATGATAAATGCTGATTAAGATTTATATTTTTTAATTCACTTTCAAGATTAAAAGCTAGGCTAAATCCACCATAATTTACTTTCATATTAGAATCAATTACGCCTTCTTGAAATTGATTTATTAAATAAGGATTATAAATAAAAGTTGAGCTAAGAATATGGTTATCATAATCTTTTTGAGTTTTTAGCAAAATTAAGTTATTTGTATCGCTGATTTTATTTATTGTGTATATATCTTTTTGCTTTATTTTTGTATTTGAATAATTACTACTTACAAAAAATAAAATTCCAAAAGTATCATTTAAGTATGAGCTAAAATTAGCACTGAAATATCTTTTATAATAATTACTAAAATCTTGATAACCATATCCACTAGAATATTTTTGCCTTATTTTATCATCTATAAAAATATTATCTTGAAAGCTATATCCAAGACTAAATCCACCGATTGGATTTTTTGATGGACTTTTGATTTTTGCATCAATTACTCCACCTAAAAATCCACCATAACTAGCACTTACAAAACTATCATAAATGCTTAAATTATCTATAATTTCGCTATCTATATTAAGCGAATATGAACCAAGAGATGGGTTATACCAGACATTTTTATATAGCGTTTTTGACATAGCTGGTTGAATGGTGCTTGTTATGTTTATTCCATCTATAAACATTTGATTTTGATAGGTTTTAGCACCATTGATTGAAAAATCATCTGGCTTTAAAGAATTTGAATTATCGCTATCTTTAGTAGTAATTCTTATATTTGTATGATTTTTGATAAGTTCATCTAAAGTGTGATTTTGTTTTATTTGAGTATTAAGATAGGCTTTATTGTAAATAGTGTTAGAAAATTCTAAATAATCAATATTTTGCACTGCATTAATATTGATTTCATCTAAGGTATTTGCATAAATATATGTAGCTAAAAATATGCTTAGCTTAATTTTATTTTTGCAAAATTGCTTCATAGCCATCTTTTGCTAAACATTTTAAAAGTGATTTTTCATCATAAGTTTTATCACTTATTTTTAGAGTTTTAGAATTTAAATCTACTTTATAATTTTTGCTAACTTTACTAGCACAAAAACTAATAAAATCAACACAAACTTCACAAGCCATATCTTTTATAAAATAAACATTTGCATTAAGATTAAGTGCTAAAAGCATTATAAAAAATGCCTTCATTGTTGCACTGCTTTATAGCCGATTTCGTTGATTTTTTCTACTATTGCTTTAATATCTACATCTTTAGCAAAAGTAATAACTAAATCTTTAGAATTAAAATCAGCCTTGTAATCTTTAACTTCAGCAATACTTTTAGACGCTTCTATTATTTTTTTAGCACAACCATTGCAACCCATATTTTTTACATTTAATAAATAACTTACATCAGCAAAAGCTAAACTTGATAAAATTGACACAAATAATAATTTTTTCATACATTCTCCTTAAAAAATATTAATTATAAAAATCATTTCTTAAGAATAATTGAAAATAATTATAAATATTATATAAAAAATTAAATTAGAATTTAAAATATTATTTTGATATTTTAATATTAGCTAATTTTTAAATATAATTAAAAATTATTTTTATATAAAGGTTTATATTGTTTAAAAAATATTTGTTATTTTTATTTAGTTTAACTTTTTTAAATGCTTTAATTATCAATGAAAATGAAGTGATTTCAAATCAGATAATTACAAATGAAGATATAGATAATGAAGGCGTCATAAATAGTGATAAAAATCAATTTTCTGGTGTTTTTAATAATAATTTTGGTGCTACTTTAAGTGGTAATTTTTCTACTTTTAACGAGGTGTATAATGGTGGATTTTTTGAAGGCTCATTTCATAATATTCAAATGTTTGTTAATAATGGATATTTCTTAAGCACCAATACTACTACAAATCAAGAGTTTTTTAATCTATATGATGGAATGATAGAAGCTAATCATAATAATTTTTTTAATATGCAAAATTATGGCTTAATTTATGGAGATGATAATATTTTTTATGATTTTATTAACTTTCAAGAAGGCTGGATTTTTGGAGATAACAATACTTTTAATGGAGATGTTTTAAATGATACTGATGGGCTTATATCTGGAAATAATTTATCATTTAAATCAATTTTAGAAAATAATTCATATATTTTTATAGATAATAAAGCTAGTTTTAATGAAGTAATTAACAATGCTGTTATGGATGTAAATAATGCAGAATTTATTGGCGAAGTAATCAATAATGATACTATCAATGGGGATTTTTTAGAATTTAAAAATAATCTAAAAAATAATCAAAATAGCACTATTTCTGGAGAGAATTTAACTTTTGCAAATACTTATAATGATGGTATGATTTTAGGTGATATTACTACTTTTAATAAAGAATTAGATAATGATATTAATGGCTGGGTTATTGGAAATGATATTACCTTTAATGATAGGGTTATTAATAATGGTGATTTAGTAGGAAGCAATTTTAAGTTTAAAAATCAATTAGAAAATACTTTAAATGTAGATAGTATTTATTCTAGTTTTGAAAAGATAAATAATAGTGGATTTTTTACAAGCTATAAATCTACTTTTAATAATACCATTACTCAAAGCGATAATGCGTATTTTTATGCTAATGCATCTGCTATTAATGCTGATATTTTAGGTGGGGATATTGAGATTGCTTATAGTAATTTAGCTAATGAAGAATTAAAAGTAAAAAATGCGAAAATCAATAATTCTACAATTAATTCAAAAAATATGATTTTTGATAATTTGATTTTAAATTCTTCATCAATTTATGGTGGTTTTAGAGCTAAAACACTAGAAGCTAATAATAATAATTTTGTTCTTTATTTTAATGATGGTTTTAGTGGGGCTATTGTCGTTGATGAAGAGATAAAAGGCGTAAATAATGATATAAAAATTGTAAATTATCAAAATAATTTAGGATTTTTTCCTTTACTTTTAGCAAGGAGTAGTAAGGATTTAAGTAAAGATTTTGCTGTATATACTATAAAAGGCTTTAGTGTTTTTGGTTTTGATAAAGAAGTAATAGTAAAAAAAGAGCAAAATGGAGCTTTTTTGCTTGGGATAGGGGATTTTAACTCTTTAAATATTAGCGATATTAATGAATTATTTGATGATAAATATAAAAAGAATTTAGAAAATAATGCAATAAATAAAATTACAGCGAAAAATCCTGATATTGCAAAAATTGGTGTGGATAAAAAGCTAATTAATAATATAAAAAATAAATTCTATAAAGAAGATTTATTAAATTATTCTATTTCAAGATTAAATTTTGATAGCAAAAGGTTTGATTATTTAGATTATGAGTATTTAAGTGGGGATATAAATGATATAAATTATTGGCTAAATCTAATAAAAATAAATAAATCTAATGAATATAATTATTTTTATAATAATTTAGGATTATTTTTATATAGCTTAAATAATGAAAGCAAAAATCATAAAATCTATGGCGGCGGATTTTATGCTAATTTTAATTTTGATAATTTTTATATAAATACTGATTTTAAATACAATGAGCACGAAGTTGCGATAAATCTTGATGATTTAGGGATTATAAATAAAGATTATTTTAGCGTTAATTCAAAAGTAGAATTTGGATTAAGTTATGAAAATTATTTTGTATATAAGCCAAATATTGCTTTTGTTTTTGAATACTTACCAAAGACAAAATATAAAAATGAATATATAAAAGCTTTATTTAAAAGGCAAAATAATTGCTTTTTAAAATTAGGTTTTGCTTTAGAATACCTTAATAATGATTTTACATTTTCTCTCAATAGTAATTATTTTAAAAGTTTAAGCAAGGATAAATTGCTTATGATAAGTGATGGATATTCTAAAGAAAATCTATATTTTAAAAATCTTAATAGTTTTGAGCTTGGAATACAAACTAAGTATTTATTAAATGATAGTTTAAGTTTGGATATTGATTTAAGTAAGCAGTTTTTTAAAGAATTTAATTCTTATTTTTTTAGAATGGGTTTTGGATATAAGTTTTAGGCAAAATTATATATTTTGCCTTTTTATAAATTAAACATATGATTTAATGGGCCTCTACCACTTCCTAAGTTTGGAGCAAATTCCATTGCATTTTGTGTATATAATTTAGCATCTTTTACAGCTTGTAGTTTAGAAAGTCCATTAGCTAAATTAGCAGCTATAGAAGCACTTAAAGTACATCCTGCGCCGTGATCGTTTGTGGTGTTTAAAGCTTTTCCGTAAAGCTCGTAAAAGTCTTTTCCATCATAAAAATAATCTATTGCTAAATCAAAATATTTTCCACCTTTAGCAATCACGCTTTTAGCACCTAAGTCTATTAATTTTTTAGCAGCGTCTTTTAGTTTTTCTTTAGAATTAATCTCAAATCCACATAAAAGTTCAGCTTCTAATTTATTAGGCGTTAAAATATCAGCGAATTTGATAAACTCATTTACATAAAGCTTAAAATCTTCATCTCCTATTAATCTAAAACCACTTTTAGCAAACATAACAGGGTCAATTACTATATTTTTAGGTTTATATTCTTTAAATTTTTCAATAGTTAATCTTATTAAATTAGCATCCCCCATTAATCCTGTTTTTAGTGCTTTTGGTGGAATATCTTTAAATACTGCATCAAATTGAGCTGATACAATATCTTCATTCATAACACAAGCACCATAAACTCCTTGAGTATTTACAGCATATACTCCTAAAACTACTGCCATTCCAAAAGTTTTATGCATAGTAAAGGTTTTTAAATCAGCTTCAAGTCCGCTACCACCACTGCAATCACTTCCTGCTATTGTTAGAACTGGATTTAACATATAAACTCCTTATATTGGTTAAAACGGAAATAATACTCTAAAAATTTATAATTTTATTATAATATTTGCCTTTTTTATAAATTTATTAGGAACAAAAATGTTTAACCTTGATATAAACTTATTTTCTTACATTAGCGTTAGGGCTTTTTTAGCGTTTTTATTATCGTTTATTATTACATTAATTATTATGCCACTTTTTATTTCTTGGGCAAAGAGTGTAGGGGCAAATCAGCCAATTTTAAGTGATGCACCACTAAATCATCAAAAAAAATCTAATACTCCTACAATGGGTGGGGTTGTTTTTATTTGTGCTGCTTTATTATCTAGTCTTGTTTTTACTACATTTAATGTTTATAGTTTTAGTGCGATTTTGTGTATTGTTTGTTTTGGTGCTATTGGAATAATTGATGATTTAGGCAAGGTATTAAAAAAGGCAAATAAGGCTGGGTTAAAACCACGCTCTAAAATGATTTTAATGTTAATTGCGTCTTTAATAACAATATTACCTATTATGATATATGGGAATTTTAGCACAGAACTTTTTGTCCCATTTTATAAATATCCTATAATTGATATGAAGTATTTTGCTTTATTATTTTGGGTATTGGTGTTAATTTCTAGCTCAAATGCTATTAATCTAACTGATGGGCTTGATGGGCTTGCTTGTGTGCCTAGTGTGTTTTCATTATTTACATTATCAGTGTTTTTATATCTTAGCTCAAATGCTGTTTATGCTAATTATTTACTACTACCTAGAGTAAGCGGGAGTGAAGAATGCGTTGTAATTGCACTTGCATTAATTGGTGCTTTACTAGGATTTTTATGGTATAACTGCCATCCAGCACAAGTATTTATGGGAGATAGCGGTTCTCTTACATTAGGAGCTATTGTTGGATATTTAGCGATAATTTCAAAAAATGAGATTTTATTAATTTTAATAGGTTTTGTTTTTGTTCTTGAGACTATTAGCGTTATTTTACAAGTTGGAAGTTTTAAAATATTTCATAAAAGGATTTTTAAAATGGCTCCAATTCATCATCATTTTGAGCAAATTGGTTGGAGTGAAAATAAAATCATAGTTAGATTTTGGCTAATTGCATTTATTTGCAATGTTTTAGCGTTAATTACTATTAAATTAAGGTGAGTTTTATGTTATCAATGTTTGGATATGGAAATGTTGCTAAGGCAATTACAAGCACTTATAAAAAGGGTGAATGGTATATATATGATGATAAATTTAGCGTTTGTAGTGAAGATGAATTTGGTAATAAGCTTTTACCTACAAGCTATTTTAATCCTGATAAAAGTAGCATAGAAGTAGTTAGTCCTGGAATTGCGCCTAATCATATTTTATGTAAAAGTGCTAAGAATTTAACAAGTGAGATTGATTTTTATAACGAAGCTTTAGGGCTTAGCATTTGGGTTAGTGGGACTAATGGTAAGACTACTACAACGGAAATGATTTCTTATTTGCTTAATATTGAAGCAGGAGCAAATATAGGAAAACCAATTGCATTAATGAATCTTAAAGCACCTTTAGTTGTCCTTGAGATGAGCTCTTTTGCCCTTCATTATACTAAGGTTGCAAGACCTGAACTTTATGTGTTATTACCTATTTGTGATGATCATATTTCTTGGCATGGAAGCTTTAATAATTATGAAAAAGCAAAACTTGATTTAATTTTTAGAATGAATAAAACAGCAAGTATTATTGTGCCTAAAAAATATGAAGAGTATTTAAAGAGTGCAAATTGTATTAAATATTTTTATGAGAATTCTAGTGATTTAGCTAAGCTTTTTGATATTGATTTAGCTAGATTAAATTACAATGAGCCGTTTTTATTAGATGCGTGTTTAGCGTTGGCTGCTTGTAAGATTATTAGTGGCAAAATTGAATATGAAAAAATATCTAAGTTTAAAATTGGTCGTCATAGAGTTGAGATTTTTAAAGATAGCAAAGATAGAATTTGGATTGATGATAGCAAGGCTACTAATATTTCAGCTGCACTTGCTGCTATTAATAGTTTTAAAGAGCCTTTACATTTAATTGCTGGTGGAGATGCTAAAGGTCAAGATTTAAATGAGTTTTTCTCAAAATTAGACAAAAATACAAAGCTTTATTTAATAGGTAAGAGCGATTTTAGTGATATTGCTAAAAAGCACGGATTAAACCCAATTAGAACCAATCTAAAAGAAGCTGTAAGTATGATTTATAAAGATTTAACAACTAAAGAAATAGCATTATTAAGTCCTGCGTGTGCTAGTTTAGATGAGTTTAGTTCTTATGCTGAGCGTGGGGATTTGTTTATAAAATATATGAAAGATTTAGATGTTTAGCTTTTTAAGACTTGCAAAAAGTGCTTTAATTACAAGTGAGTATAGTGTGAAAAATAATAAATTACTTTATAAAAATAAAGAATTTATAATCCAAGATGAATTAAAAAATTACGAAAATACTTATTTTGTAGTTGCTATTGATAGGGTGATTTTATTTAAAAATCAAAATGAAAATAATTTTGATAAGGCTAAAAAAAGACAAATAAAAGCGATAAGTCTTAGTTTTTTAGTAATGATTTTATGTTTGATAATTTTATTTTTTCAAGAATTTGAAATAGGTATTTCATTTTTAAGTATTGCTAGTATTGTAGTTTTTATACTTTCAATACTTAATTATTCGTTTTTAAAACAACAAATTTTCGCATTAGAAAAAATTTAAGCATAATTTAAGAATTATCATATATAATAACGGCTTTTACTTCGGTGGTTGGATAGCTCAGTCGGTAGAGCAGCAGACTGAAAATCTGCGTGTCGGCAGTTCGATTCTGCCTCTAACCACCATTTTAAATTTCCCACTTTTTATTATTTTTTGTTTGAGAATTTGAAATAGGAATTTCAAAATAATTTTTCTATACATTAAATATTTTTTCATATACTCCCCAAATGATTAAGGCAAAAAAGAAATTCGGACAAAATTTTTTAAAAGATGAGTTAGTAAAACAGCAGATCATCCAAGCGATACCCAAAGATTTAAAAGCAAAATTAATTGAAATTGGGCCTGGCTTAGGTGATTTAACTGCTCCAATACTTAAAAGCGGTTTTAAATTAACAAGTTTTGAAATAGATGATAGTTTAATTCCTATTTTAAACGAGCGTTTTAATAAAGAGATTTTAAGTGGAGATTTTACGCTAATAAATGCTGATGTTATGAATGTAAAAATTAGCGATGAGCCTTATTTTATATGTGCTAATTTGCCGTATTATATTAGTTCGCAAATTATTATAAATGCTTTATTTGATGATAACTGCATAGGTATGCTTGTGATGATTCAAAAAGAATTAGCAGATAGATTTTTTGGGATTGATTATTGTGCTTTAAGTGTTATTACGGATTTACTTTGTGATAAAGTTAATGTTTGTGAAGTGCCACCTAGTGCATTCACTCCTATGCCAAAAGTAAATTCTAGTGTAATTAAGCTTATTAAAAAGCCTAGTTTGTTGGATAAAAAAGATTTAAAAGCTTTTAATTCTTTTATCAAGATAGCCTTTAATCAACCAAGAAAAAAAATGCTTAGTTCATTTTCAAATAAAACAAAGGTAAAACAAGCATTAGATAAGCTAGAAATTGATGAAAACAAAAGAGCTCATGAAATACCTGTTAAATCATTCTTAGAACTTTTTAAATTACTAAAGGATGAAAATGAATATTGAAGATTTAGAAAAAACAAAAGTAGCAAGAAGTTATGAAAACGCTGAAAACGAAGATGAACTTTTAGAAGAATTAGAAGAAGAAATTGACGATAAAAAAGCTAAAAAGAAAAAAAAGCGTAAGAAAAAAATCTTACCAGCTTCTTTAAAAGGTGATTTAGATTGGCAAAAAGCCTTAGCTGAATCAATGAAAGAAAACGAAAAAGCTCAAGAAAAAAGGCTATATCCTTGGATAAATTACAAAGGTAATGCAAGTGTTAAATTTACTCCATTAGGCGGACTTGGTGCTATTGGTGGAAATATGAGCGTAATTGAGTATGAAGATGAAGCTATTATCATTGATATTGGAATGAGCTTTCCTGATGCTGATACTTTAGGTGTTGATATTGTAGTTCCTGATTTTTCTTATATTAGAAAGATAAAAGATAAAGTAAAAGCTGTTCTTATCACTCACGCTCACGAAGATCATATTGGAGCAATGCCTTATTTTTATAAAGAATTTGATTTTCCGATTTATGCTACGCCGCTTCCACTTGGAATGATTTCAAATAAATTTAGCGAACACGGGCTTAAAGATAAATGCAAATTATTTAGACCAATTACAAAAAGACAAATTTATGAAATTGGCTCTTTTAAAGTTGAGTTTATGCATATAACTCATAGTATTATAGATAGCTGTGCATTAGCTATAAATACTCCTGCTGGAACTATTATTCATACGGGAGATTTTAAGATTGACCATACTCCAATAGATGGTTATGCTAGTGATTTACATCGTTTAGCTTATTATGGCGAAAAAGGTGTTTTATGTTTATTTAGCGATAGTACTAATAGTTACCGCGAAGGTGTAACTAAGAGCGAAAGCACCGTTGGTGGGACTTTTGATTTGATTTATTCAAGATGCAAAGGTCGTGTGATTATGAGTACATTTAGCTCAAACATTCACAGAATCCATCAAGCAATCACACACGCACTTGTATATAATAGAAAAGTTTGTATTATAGGTCGTTCTATGGAAAGAAATCTATTTACAGCAATTGAGCTTGGATATTTAAAATTTGATAAAAAGATTTTTATAAGTGCTGATGAGCTTGATAAATATCCTGATGAAGAGATATTAATAGTAACTACAGGCTCACAAGGTGAGAGTATGAGTGCATTATATAGAATGGCTACAAGCGAACACAAACATGTAAAAATTAAGCCTAATGATCAAGTAATTATAAGTGCTAAAGCAATTCCTGGTAATGAAGCAAGTGTATCAGGTGTAATTGATTTATTAATGCGTCATGGAGCAAGTGTTGCTTATCAAGAATTTAGTGAAATTCATGTAAGCGGTCATGCAGCAAGTGAAGAGCAAAAGCTAATCTTAAGACTTGTAAAACCTAAATATTTCTTGCCTGTGCATGGAGAGTATTCTCATATCAGTAAGCACAAAGCTAGTGCAATTGCTTGTGGTGTGAATGAAAAAAATATATATTTATTAAATAACGGCGATCAAATGGAGATTAGCTGGAATAAATTAAGAAGATTAAAAACCGTTAAAACAGGTAAAACTTATATAGATAATCAAGTAGATAGAGAAGTGCATGATGATTTATTAAATACTAGAAAAAATCTTGCAGAGCATGGAATAGTGCAGCTTAATCTTCATATTAATATGGGTGCAAGGACACTAAATCACGCACATATAATCAATTTTGGTTTAGTATCAAATAAACTAGCTCAAGATTTTGCAACTGATGTTAGCAATTATATTAAATTATTTATAGCTGATGCAAAAGATACTTTATTAAAGGATAAAAAGGCATTTGAACCTGCACTTAGAAATGCACTTAAGAAGTATTTTTTCAAAAAATATAAAAAATATCCGTATTTATTATTAAATATTCATTAAGGATAAAATATGCTAGAAATTGCAAAAAACATTCTAAAGCGAGAAGCCTTCGCTTTAGAAGAAGCGTCAAATTCTTTAGATGAGAGTTTTTGTGAAGTTGCTAAGATAATTAGTGAATGCAAAGGGAATTTAATCATTGTTGGAGTTGGTAAAAGTGGTATCGTTGGACGCAAAATTGCAGCTTCGTTTGCTAGTTGTGGGGTAAGGTCATTTTTTATTCATGCTAGTGAGTTAATGCACGGAGATTTGGGAAATATTTGTAAAGATGATGTGGTAATTTTAATTTCTTTTAGTGGTAAAAGCGAAGAAGTGTTAAAAATATTACCATTTTTAAATGATAGAAATGCTACTTTAATTAGCATTTCTCAAAGCAATTCTCCATTAGCAAATGCTTGTAGTTTCAATATTGCTACAAATTGCAATGAAGCAATCACAAATCTACCAGCACCTACTAGCTCAACTACTCTAACTCTAGCTTTAGCTGATGCGCTTTTAGCTTGTGTTATTAATTTAAAAGATTTTAGCGTTAGTGATTTTGGTATAAATCATCCAGGTGGAGCATTAGGTAAAAAGTATTATGTAAAAGTTAGTGATTTAATGCATAAAAACAATCTACCGATAATAAGCAAAAATGCTAGTTTAAAAGACGCTATTATTTGTATGAGCAAGGCAAGTTTTGGTTGTGCTTTATTAGTTGATAATGAAAAATTAGTTGGATTTTTAAGTGATGGGGATTTAAGAAGAGCTATGGCTAAGGACGATTTTTCTTTAGAGCAATTAGCCTTAGAATATGCTAGTAAAAATCCTAAAACTATAGAAAAATCAGTTTTAGCACATAAGGCGTTTTCTTATATGAAAGAAAACAAAATATCAATTTTAGTAGTTCTTGAGAATGAAAAAATAATAGGATTATTACAATTATTGGATGAGTGATGAGACTTAATAAATTTATAGCACACAATAGCAAGTATTCAAGAAAAGAAGCTGACAAATTAATAAAAGAAGGCTTAGTAAAGATTAATAACAAAGTTTGCTTAGAAGACTGGAGTGAAGTTGGAATTGATGATAAAGTTTTTGTAAAAGGTAAAAGAATTTATAAAAAAAGTGAATTTAGCGTCATCGTATATCATAAAGATAAAGGCGAATTAGTAAGCCATAAAGATGAGCGTGGAAGAGCCTTGATATATGATAATTTGCCAAGAGATTTTAGACATTTTAATCCTGTTGGAAGATTAGATTTTTCATCAACGGGCATACTTTTATTAGTAGATAGTCCTGTAATAGCTGATTTTTTAATGCAAAGTAACTTAGAGCGTGAATATTACTTAAAAATTAAAGGAACTATCACAAAAGAAGTAATTAATGCTATGGAAAATGGACTTGAGATTGTAAATAGCTTAAAAGGAGCACATCCAAAAAGCAAAATCACAAATCTTAGTCTAAAGCCTTTTTTAGAATATGAGATTTTTGGAAGTAGTGGCGGATATACAAAACTAAGAGTTATTATTGATGAAGGTAAAAATAGAGAATTAAGACGCTTTTTTGCTGAATTTGATTTAGAAGTAGTGGAGCTTAAAAGGGTTGCTTTTGGTAGGGTTGATTTGGGTGTATTAAAGCCTAAAAAATATAGATTTTTAACCAATAGCGAATACGAAGATTTAAGAAGCTTTTTAAAAGAAAATAAGGTGTATTATTAATGAAAGAATTAAATAATTTACATAAAGAATTTATAGAGTTAAGACATAGCATACACGCAAATCCAGAGCTAGGATTTAATGAGTTTAATACCGCAAAATTAGTTGCAAATAAACTAAAAGAATTTGGTTATGAAGTTTATGAAGGCATAGGAAAAACAGGTGTTGTAGGAGTATTAAAGAAAGGAAATTCTACTAAAAGCATAGGTCTTAGAGCTGATATGGATGCGCTTAGTATAGAAGAATGCACAGGACTTGATTATGCTAGTAAGAATGGCTGTATGCACGCTTGCGGACACGATGGGCATACGGCAGGATTATTAATGGCTGCTAAGTATTTAGCAAGTGCTAATTTTAATGGAACTCTTAATTTATTTTTTCAACCTGCTGAAGAATGTTGTGATAATGAAATGCTAAGCGGTGCTATGAGAATGATAAAAGATGGAGTTTTAGAACGCTTTAAGGTTGATTATATTTATGGAATTCATAATATGCCAATTTCACAGATGAAAGGCTATGAAAATAAGAAATTCTTTATGAAAAAAGGCGTAATGATGGCAGGTGTAAGTGCTTATAAAGTAGATTTTATAGGCTTAGGCGGACACGCATCGGCTCCACATTTATGCAAAGACCCAATAAGCGTTGCAAATAATTTTGTAAATGCTTTATATACTTTTAAATCTTTAGAATTAAAAGATAGCGTTGTAAATGTTACAGGCTTTCTAGCAGGGACTACAAAAGCATTTAATATAATCCCAAATGAAGCTAGTGTTATGATAAATGTAAGAGGTCTTAGCAATCAAGAGCTTGAATTTATTGATACAAGAATTAAAGAATTAGCAACAAACTTAGCAAATGCTTTTAATATAAAAGCCATAGTAAAAAGAGCTGAAAATATAAAAGCTACTATCAATAACGATGAAGCACACGAGTTAGCAAGACTTGCTGCGATTGAGAGTTTTGGTGAAGATGAATGTGAGTTTGAACACCCGCATTTAATGGGTAGTGAAGACTTTTCTGCATTTTTAGATGAGGTTAAAGGAACATATGCTTTTATAAATAACGGAGATAGTGCAAATCTTCATCATCCAGAATATAATTTCAACGATGAAGTATTGCTGCTAGCTAGTAAGTATTTTGCAAATTTAGTATTAAATTATTTAAAATAAATTTATTTTTATTAAAAAATTAAATAAATTTATTATTTAGCCGATATAAAAAAGACTATATTTAAAAGGAGAAGATTATGAATGTAGGTTCTGTTAGTAATTCAGGTTTTACGAGTGGCTTACCAAAAAGTGTAAAAACTCAAGATGATGCAAGAAATGCTATAAAAGATAATTTAAAAAATATAGGCATTGACTTAGGAGATAGGGATTTAAGTAGTATTAGTGGTAAGGATATTACAAATGCTTATATAGCACAAAGTATGCAAATTAGCTTTTCTCAATTTAATACTCAAGGAAGTATATTTAGTTTTTCAAAAAATGAAATGCAACTTAATACTTTTCTTGGAACTTTAGGTAAATTAGGTGATGGTTTTGAGAATTTACAAAACTTAACTCCTGCAAAAGCTAAAGAATTAATTAGTGAAGATGGCTATTGGGGTAGTAAGCAAACTGGCGATAGAATAGCTGGTTTTGTTCTAGCTGGTGCTGGAGATGATATTGAAAAGTTAAAAGCAGGTCGTGAAGGAATTATGCGTGGTTTTAAAGACGCCGATAAGACTTTAGGTGGTTTTAGCAAAGGATATGCTGATATTGCGAATGCTACAATTGAACGCGCTGTAAAAGCTATAGATGATAAAATAGCTGAATTAGGCGGCAATGTAGTAGATATAAAAGCTTAATTAAATGCCTATTTTTAGGCATTTAATATTTATAAATAAAAATAATTTCAAATTCTTAAAAACAAATATTCTTATATTAAAACAATTTAAAATAAAATTTTCATACTAATTAGATAATTTAATCAATTAATTTTAGCTTTTATAATAAAGTAAAATCATTATATTTTGCACTTATAATTAATTATGAATAATTAAATTCTTAAACTTTTAATAATAAATATTTATTAATACTATAAAACAAAAATTATTCTTAGTATGGCTTAACAATTAATATTATTTTAAAATAAATTGAAATAAAATCTCTAAAAATTTTTTAAAAGGATTAAAGATGATTTCTTTTTTAAGACCTGTCAAAAAGGATAGGGTGGTTAAAGATGATGAGTTGCTAAGCACTTATTATAAGTATAGAAAACTTTCGTTAAGTGGTGTGTTTGTTGGTTATATGGGATATTATTTAGTAAGAAACAATATTACCCTATCTACTCCATTAATTAAGACTGATTTAGCAGTAAATAATTCTGATATAGGTTTAATTACTGGTTCTATGTTAATTGCTTATGGTATTAGTAAAGGCGTTATGAGTGCTTTAAGTGATAAGGCTGACCCAAAAAGATATATGGCTTTAGGTCTTATTTTATGTGCGTTAATTAATGTATTATTAGGCTTTTGCAATGCTTTATATGCTTATGTAGGTGCTGTTATTGCACTTGGAGTTTTTCAAGGAATGGGCGTTGGACCTAGTTTTATTACTCTTGCTAATTGGTATCCTAAAAAAGAAAGAGGAATTTATACTGCTATTTGGAATATAAGCCATAATATTGGAGGGGGTTTGGTAGCTCCAATTATTTCTAAATCTGTTTTAATATTATCTCCTGTATTAGGGATTGCTGCGGCTGATTTTAATGCTACTTATTGGAAAGTAAATCACTTTTATGTCCCAGCAATTTTAGCCTTGTTAATTAGTGTTTATGTTTTATACGCTGTTAAGGATAATCCTAAAAATGAAGGGTTAAAAGAATTAAACGAGATTAATAAATTAAGAGGTTATGAAGAAGATATTAAAAACTCAGCTTCAACTACTGATTTAAGTAGTAAAGAAATATTTGTTAAATATGTTCTAAAAAACCCTAATGCTTGGTATGTTGCTTGGATGGATACTTTTGTTTATATGATTAGATTTGGGTTGATAAATTGGCTTCCTATTTATCTTTTATCTGTAAAAGGCTTTAGTAAAGAGCAAATGCATACAGCGTTTTTATTCTTTGAATGGGCTGCAATTCCATCAACAATGTTAGCAGGAATTATATCTGATAGATTATTTAAAGGATATAGAATGCCACCTGCAATTCTTGCTGTTTGTATAATATTTTTTATGATTATTGGATATTTTACGAGCGATAATATTTACTACACTATATTTTTTGCAGCAGCAGCTGGGTGTTTAGTATATGTGCCACAATTTTTAGCAAGTGTTCAAACTATGGAAGTTGTTCCTGCTTTTGCTGTAGGTTCTTGCGTTGGTCTTCGTGGATTTATGAGCTATGTCGTAGGAGCTTCTTTAGGAACTATGCTTTTAGGTGCTATGGTTGATGCTTTTGGTTGGAATGCAGGTTTATATATGCTTTTATTTGCTTGTATTATGTGTATTGTGTTTTCTTTACTTTGCCACTTTGGTGCTAAGAATAAGAAATTTTAATTTATGAGATTATATTTTTTATTATAACGAAGTTCTAAATTCTTAGAACCAATTAATCCGCCTTGATGAATGTATAAGATATTTTCTTTTAGTTCATCAAGGTTTTCATAAATTGCTTTTAGACAAACGCTATCATAAAGCAAATCAAACTCAATATCGCTAATATTTTTTGTTAATATAAATAGCTCTTCATAAAGATTTGCAAAATGATATTTTCTAGCAGTTTTTAATAATTTTAGCTTGGAATTTGGATTAAGTTTGTTTATTTGTTTTACAAAATATTCATTAGCATTTACGCAAGATGCTGTAAAAACTCTAGCATTTGAAAGTGTGCTTAGATATTTTTCAAGATAAATCGCACTTGTATAAGTCCCACTTGCTAATACCACATCACAATCTAATTCATTTACAATTTTTGCTATTTCTTTTGCCATTTTATAAAAGCCAAATCTAGCATAATCTTCACAAACACCTTCGCTAATTAAAAAGCTATTATTATCATTTTTATGCAAAGTTTTTGCAAATTCTTTAGGATTATTCGCATAATAAATCACAGCATTATTTTCTAATGCACTTTTTAAATTCCCACTAATTTCGCATCTTCTAGCACAGACAAAAGAAAAATTATAATTATTATTTTTAGTCCAGAGTGCTAGTGCTTGCATAGCATTTGATTGACTTGAGCCATAGCAGATTATGTGTTTATAAGGGAGTTTTAAGTCTTTAAATATATCTAATTTTCTTGCTTTATTGCCGTTAATTTCGCCTAATAAATCATCTCTTAAAATAATCATATTTTTATTAAAAATCTTAAGAGTTGAAAACATTTAATACCTTGATAAAATCTTTTTCCTAAAGCAAATCTTAGAAATTATTAGCGAAGTGAAAAATACAAAAGTAATAGTATAAAAATGATAATTTAAAAACATCATCATAGGAACTAGATAAATTATCAAAAACACAAGCATAGCTAAATACTCGTGGCTTTTTTCATACCTTGAGCTAATAATGCTAAATGCTAGTGCGTAATGAACACTTGCAATAGGAAGTAGGCTAAGTAGGACATAAATTACTAATTCTTTTGATTTTGAAGGGGTTTTATAATCTTTCCAATAGTCTTTAAATGATTGAATATTAGTAATTTTTGAATTAATTAAGGTGCTAAAGCTAAGGTTTTTAATCTTTGCAATTTCTGTATTTTGCTTGAAATTATATAGCATTACATTGTCTAAATTAAATGTGATTTTATTATCTTCGTTTAGGATTGTTCCTTGATTGGCTAATAATATTTGTTCGTTTTTAGAATTTGTTTTTGGCAAATATAAAACAATATTTTTATAAATTCCATTCTCTAATTCATCTGCAAAATATATATAATCTCCTAATTTTTGACCAAAATTAGCATTTTTAAGATTAATTTTAGAAAAGGCTTTTTTATAATCAATAAAATTATCATATAAAGAAAAGCTAAGTGGCATTAAAACTATGCTAATTACTAATAAAACCAAACTTACTATAAAGGCTAAAAAGCTAATAAAATTAGCTATTTTTCTAGGGTTTAATCCTAGAGAAAAAAGCATAATTATTTCGTTTTCTTTAGATAGTCTTAGAATACACATAAAACAGGTAATAAAAAAGCTAATAGGAGTAGTAAAAATGATGAGTTTTACACTCATAAGAGAATATAATTTAAATAATTCATATAAGCTTAATTCTATATAAGAAGTAATTTTTGCTATTTGAAATAAGACAATGATAGAGCTTACTAAAAATAGCGTTAAAAATATTGATAAAAAAGAGCCTATGAATTGTCTAAATAAATATTTTTTAATCATTGCACATAATCTAAACAAAATTGCCCAACGCTAGGGAAAAACCATACTAAAGCAAGTCCTATGCTTAAAAATGGTATAAAAGGAACTTGTATGTTTTCCTTGCCTTTTATTCTAAGATACATAAAAACAGGCAAACTCACAACAGCTCCTAAAAATATAGCCACAAAACCAAGTTTAATTCCTAATAACGCTCCAATTAATGCCATTATTTCAATATCAGCTTCGCCCATTACTTGAATACATTCATCATCGCTTTTTGCTTTTGCATTCATTATGCTCTCTATTAAAGATTTTAGCAAATACGCACCACCTGCAAAGATTAAAGCATCTTTAAAACTACTTATTGAATGAGTATAAATTAGAGCAAAAATCAAAGTTAGCATTAAAGTAAAGCTAGGCACAGCAAGGTAGCGAACATCAATAATGCAAAGTGCAAATAATAAGCTAAATGATAATGCTAAGCAAATAGAATAAGCAAGATTTTCTAAACTACTAATATCTATGCAATATAAAAATATAAAGCCAACAATTAGCTCAATTAATGGATACTGAATGCTTATTTTGCTTTTACAAAACCCACATTTACCACCTAAAACTAGCCAAGAAATAATAGGGATATTGTGATAGAATTTCAATTTGTTATTACAGCTTCCACAAGAACTTGGCGGATAAAAAATACTTTTTCTCTCAGGTAGTCTTAAAATCAATACATTTAAAAACGAGCCAAAAACAAGCCCAAATATAAAAACTAAAATACTAAACTCCACCGAAATTCCTTTTACAAATTCTATAATTTTTAATAATTTCTTTTAATTCATCTTCTTTAAAATCAGGAAACAAAGTAGGGGTAAAAACAAACTCTGCATAAGCACATTGCCAAAGTAAGAAATTTGAAATCCTAAAATGTCCGCCAGTTCTAATCAATAAATCAACATTGTTTTTAATATCTAAATATTTATTAAAATTATTTTCATCTATTTCTTCATCACTTGCTTTTAATTTTTTAAAAGCTCTTAAAATCTCATCTTTTCCGCCGTAATTTATGCCTAGATTAAAAATAATTCTTGAGTAATTTTTAGTTTTTTCTTCAAACTCATTAATTAAATTCTTAGTATCCAAATCAAGAACACTAATATCTCCAAAGCTTTTAAATCTAATTTCGTTTTTTATAAAATTGTTTAATTCACTAGATAAGTATTCTTTAAGTAGTTTGAAAATAAACTCAATTTCTTCTTTAGGTCTTTTCCAATTTTCGGTAGAAAATGCAAACAAACTAAGCTCTAAAACGCCTTCTTCAATACAAGCTTTTACCAATCTTTCAATAGTTTTTGCACCTGCTTTATGCCCGAAACTTCTTAATAAACCTTGATTTTTAGCCCATCTGCCATTACCATCCATAATGATTGCTAAATGATTTAACTCGTTCATAAATTTCCTTTATAACTAAGGCTAAAAAAATCATCTTTATAAGTAGTCAATTCTACATTTTGCGAATATTCAAAGCAGATTTTTTGAACCTTAGAAAAGCTAGTTAATATTTTATTATCATTTAAAAAAAGGCTTAATTTAGCAAAAACATCATAATAAATTGCTAATTCATTTTTTTTCTTTCTATATTCAATTAATATAGGTTTTCCTTCAAGCAAACAAGGTAAATATAAAATATCTTCATTCAAAGCAAAAAGCATTGTTTTATAGCATTCATAATCTGATTTTTGATTTGTTTGGATTAATGAATTAATTAGCGTGTATTTAAAATCATCTCTAAAAGCGATTTTTAATAACTCAAAACAATCATAATCAATATAGGCAAAAACCTTATCAGCTTGAAGATTTTTAAAGACTAAACTATCATAAATTTCAGCTAAATAATAAGTATTTGGCTCTAAATTAATGTTTGATTTTGTGGTTAATTCTTTTTTACCAATTAATAATTTGTAGCGATTAAACATTAATTTATCAATTACTTTAAATTTAATTGGCAAAACATCATTAAACATCAGCTTTTACTCTATCAAAAATAATTTTTGCTAAGTTTTCTTTAGTATCAAAATACCCTTCACTAATGCCTGAATAATCACAGAAAAATATCTCGTTTTTACTTGAGCCAAATTGAGTATGTTCTCCTAAAATATTAAGACATAATAAGCTTAAACCTTTATTTACTAAAGCTTTTTTTGCATTATCATAGGCAGTCTTTTCATCACACTCTAGCTTAAAGCCGATTTTTTTACCCGAAAAATTAAAAGTAGCTAATAAATCATCATTGGGTCTTATTTTGATATTAAATTCTTCATCAAATTCATCTCTTTTTATTTTTCTTTCTTGTTTGATAGGGATAAAATCACTAACCGCAGCACACATAAATAAATAATCAAATTCTTTATAATCTTGCATTAAGGCTTTTAATTCAGCACTTGTATCGTAGCTTAATTGTGTGAAATTTTCATTTTTAATCTCATCACATCTAGCCTTTAAATACACCACATTTGCACCCCTTAAATAAGCTTGTTTAGCTAGTGCATCTGACATAGTTCCACTTGAATAATTTCCTATATTTCTTACCAAATCAATGCTCTCACGAGTGCCGCCACCTGTTATTAAAATATTTTTTCCCATATAGAATTTATCTTTATAAATTTCTCTTAAAGTTGCTAGAAAAATATCTTTTGTATTAGCTAAAGCTCCTATTCCAAATTCTTTACAAGCTAAGGTTTTGCTAATTGGCTTTACTATTTTCACACCTAAACTCTTTAAATATTCTAAGCTTTTTTGAGTTTGACTTGCTAAATACATATTAGTATTTGCTGCAGGTGCTATTATTAGTGGTTTGTTTGAAGCAATTAAGGTGCTTAAAAATACATTATCACAAACTCCATTAGCTAGTTTATTTATTGAATTAACACTAGCAGGAGCAAATACAACAGCATCACAATCTTTTGAAAACATTATGTGATTTTTATCATTTTCCCAGCTTTCATTCTCACTTGTTAAAACACTTTCACATAATGCTTCATAAGCTAATTTATTGACGAATTTCAAAGCCCCATCACTTAATAAAGCTTTTACTTTAATTCCTTCTTCTTTAAACATAGAAATTAATTCAAAGCTTTTATAAAAGCTAATACTTCCACTAACACATAATAATACTTTCATTAAAAATCCTTAAAATTATTAAAAATCACGCCTTTATTACGCTCTATAAATAAATCTTTTGCTTTTAATTTAGCAGCGTCTTTATTGCTAATCGTGCTACCTGCTGCAATTAAAGTATCGCTAGGTATGTTAATTGGTGCTATTAGGTTTGAGTTTGAGCCTATGAAGACATTTTTACCGATTTTGCTTAGGTGTTTGTTTTTGCCATCGTAATTACAAATTATCACACCACAGCCAATATTTACACCACTACTAATCTCGCAATCTCCTAAATAAGCTAAATGCCCAGCTTTTACATTTTCTAATTTTGCATTTTTGCATTCTACGAAATTACCGATTTTACTATCTTTAATAACGCATTTTGGACGAATTCTAGCCATTGGCCCTATGCTTGAATTAATTATCTCACTATTTTCTATAACGCTATTTGCTAAGATTTTTGAGCTTTTTATAATAGAATTTGCCTTAATCACAACTCCACTTTCAATCTCACAATCATTACTAATTTGTGTATCAAGCTCTATGAAAATACTATCTTTATTATGCATAATAACGCCATTTATAAGCAATTCATCTTTTATTCTTTTTTGCATAATTTGCTCGGCTTGTTCTAAATCTAATTTATTATTAATGCCTAAAAACTCAATCTCATCAAAGGTGCATTCGCTAACGCTTATTTTATCATCTATAGCCATTTTGATAATATCAGTTAGATAATATTCTTTTTGAGCGTTGTTGTTGTTTAGCTTAGGAATGTAAGTTTTTAATATATCTTTACTGATTTTATAAATTCCAGCATTACATAAAGTGCATTTTAATTCTTCATTGTTTGCGTCTTTTGTTTCTACAATTTTACTTATTTTATCGTTTTCTTTAATCACTCTTCCGTAAGAATTAGCACTATATTTATTAAAAGTGCTTAAAACTATTTTAGAATTTGTATTAGCTATAATTTTTAGACTATTTTGTGTGATTAAAGGCATATCAGCATTTAAAATCAACGCTTCTTCGTATTTTGGCTCATAATTTATTAAAGCCCCGCCTGTGCCTTTATGATTTTGCATATCTTGATATATATATTTTAAATTAGAATAATCTTTTAAATGCTCTTTTATAGCGTCTGCTTGATGGTGTAAAATCAAAGTTATATCATCACTAAGTTGCAAAGCATTTTCAATAATAATTTTAATTAAAGATTTTCCACAAATTGTATGCAAAGGTTTTGCTAAATTACTATTCATTCTAGTGCCAAAACCAGCTGCTAGTATTACTATGCTTAATTTCATATTTTTCCTTTAGATTTTAAGAAAATGTTAGCAAGTTTTGGATAACATTTTTAAAAACTATTTAAGGAAATTAGTGAAAAAACTATTGCTTTTATTATTGTTTTCAGTGTTTATTTATGCTGATACTCCACTTAGCGTTCCTACATTAAATCTAAATCTAAGCGCACCAGAAACGCCTAGTCAATTAGTAACTACTTTAAATGTAGTCATAGTTTTAACTATATTGGCTTTAGCTCCTAGTATTATATTTGTATGCACTTCGTTTTTAAGATTAGTTATAGTGTTTTCGTTTATGAGACAAGCTATGGGAACACAAGCAATGCCGCCTAATACAATTTTAATATCTTTAGCACTTGTGATAACTTTTTTTATAATGCAACCAGCTGCTAATAAATCTTATGAAACAGGAATTAAGCCTTATTTGGAAGAAAAAATAGGCTATGAAGAAGCATTTGCATTAAGTGTTAAGCCGTTTAAAGAATTTATGCTTAAAAATACTAGAGAAAAGGATTTAGCACTATTTTATCGCTTAAGAAATATTGATAATCCTAAGAGTATTGATGATGTAGATTTAGTAACTTTAGTTCCTGCTTTTATGATTAGTGAATTAAAAACTGCATTTGAGATAGGATTTTTGCTATACTTACCTTTTTTAGTAATTGATATGGTTGTATCATCGGTATTAATGGCTATGGGTATGATGATGTTGCCGCCGGTTATGATATCTTTACCATTTAAAATTCTAATTTTTGTCTTAGTTGATGGTTGGAATTTATTAATTGGTAATTTGGTTAAAAGTTTTACATAGGAAAAAATATGAAAAAATTATCTTTAATTTTATTAAGTCTTAGTTTGCTGAATGCAACTAGCTTAAAAACTATGCTAGAAAGTATTGAGAATAATGAGCAATTAAAAGCTAAAAATTATGAAACTTTAAGCAAAGAAGAAAGTGCAAAAAGCGTAAAATACAAATACTATCCTAGTGCTACTTTACAAGTTGGATTTGTTAGTTTTGATTATGATAGATATATAATAAATCCAAATAATTTAACAAATGTGAGCTTAGCAATAGATGCTTTAATTTATGATGGTAAAAGAAATTCTAATATAAATCTTGCGAAAAAAAATCACGAATTAAGTCAAATTGAATTAGAAAAGGCTAAAAATGAATTGGAATTTAATTTAGCAAGTTTATATTATTCTTATTTAGCTTTAATTGAAAATATTGAATATAAAGAGCAGAATTTAAAATATTTAAATGCGAGTTTAAGTAGATTAGAAAATTTAAATAAAGTAGGCTTAAGACCTAATGATGAGCTAGAAATATTTAGAGCAAAAGTAGAATTAAATAAAAGTGAATTAAATAATTTAAATTATCAAAAAGATGAGATATTAAGTAATATTTATTTAATAACTAATAATAATTTTATTCCTACAAAAGGCAGTGCTATTATTTATGAAGATAGTGCTAATAAATCTTATGATATTAAAATAAATTCTTTAAAAGAAGAGATGAGCGAGCTTAATAAGGATTTATCATTAGCACCATTTAAACCTACTATTTTTGTAAAAAATATTGTGGGATTTTCAAAAAATAATTTCAATTATTCTTTATATGCTCCTTTTGATATGATAGTAAAAGAAAGAGTAAAAGAAAAAATGTTTTCAAATATATTTATGCTAGGTTTATCTTGGAATGTTTTTTCTTTTGGAGCTGACAAAAAAGCTTATGAGAGTGCAAAACTTAGTAATTTAGCCGCTAAAGAAATGAATATATATAGTAAAAAATCAGTTAGTGAAAAGGAAAAACTATTAATTCAAAAAATTTCATTTTTACAAGAAGAAATCAATGCCAATGAAAAGCTTTTAAATGCTAGCAAAATTGCTTATGAGAGTATTGCTAAAAAATATGAAGCTGGACTTGTTGGATATGTTGAATATTTAAATTCTTTAGAAACTATGCAAGGAGCTTTGGCGAAGCTTAGCTTAAGTAAAGCTAAATTTGAAATAACTAAGGCAGAATTATTACTTGCTAAAGGTATTATTATTAAAGATTTTGTAATTGATTTATAGGAGAAATGTTGAAAAAATTATTATTTTTGTTAATTAGTCTTAATTTATTTGCAGATTCTATTTATGCTAGTTTTGATGTGGTTGCTCAAAAAAGTGCTAAATTATCACTGCAATCTTTTGGAATTGTAAATAAAATTAATGTAGATGTAGGTAAAAGCGTGAAAAAAGGTGATATTTTATTAGAACTTGATAGTTCAATTGAGCAAGTTGGATTAGAAGAATCAAATGTTCAACAAAAATTAGCAAATGAAGCTTTAACTTTAGCAATTAGCACTCTTAAAAGATACGAGCAAGTAAAATCAGTATTGAATGAACAAATTTTAGATGAAATTAACTTTAAAAAAAGTGAAGCAGAACAAAGACTAAAATCAGCAAGAATGTCTAGTAAAAAATATGAAACTTTAATAAATCAAAAAAAATTAAAAGCTCCTTTTGATGGAGTAATTACGGCAAAATATATTGAAGTTGGAGAAGGCGTAGCAAGTCCTAATCAACCTTTATTGATTTTAGATAGTTACCCTGAAGTTAAATTACTTTTAAGTTTTGATGAAAAATACTCTGATAAAGTTAAAGTAGGTAATACTTATGAATATAGTATAAATGGCTTAAATATGAAAGGTGTAATTAGTAAAATATATCCAAATATTGATATAAAAACTAGAAAAATTTATGCAGAAGTCTTAGCAAATGATATACAAATTGGTTCATTTGGAGATGGTTATATTATTACGGATAAATAAATGTTAAAAATTGCAATTAATAGACCTGTTACTATTTTGATGACTTTTTTAGGGTTATTGATTTTTGGTGTTATATCAATTTTTACAATGCCAATTAATTTATATCCTAATGTTGATATTCCACTTGTTAAAATCACTACATTTGCAAATGCTGATTTAAGCTATGTAGAATCTCAAATTACTAAAAAGTTAGAAAATCAAATTTCAGGTGTTAGCCAGATAAAAAGAATTAGTTCAAAAAGTTTTAATAATCTAAGCGTAATAGTCGTAGAATTTGAACTAGGTAAAGATTTAGAAATAGCAGTAAATGATATTCGTGAAAAAATATCAAAAATGAAATTAGAATACCCACCAAGTGTTGAAAAAGTCTCATCAGATGCAGGTGCAGTTATGAGTATTTTTATCTCATCTAAAGATTTAAACGATAAAGATTTAATGCAGTTGATTGAAGATGATTTAGAAGGCGACTTTCAGCGTATAAAAGGCGTTGGAGAAGTTAAAATGGTAGGGTATTTAAAAAACAATGTAAAAATTGATTTAAATATAGATGAATTAAACAAATACCATATTAACTCTTTAGATGTGGCAAAACTGATAAAAATGCAGAATTTTAAAACCTTTTTAGGAAGTATTGAAAATGAAGCTAAAAATATTACTATTAAAGGTTATTTTGATTCAAATAGTGTAGAAGAATTAGAACAATTAAGAATAGCTCCAGGAGTATTTTTAAAAGATGTAGCAGATATTAGTATAGGCTATACTTCAAAAGATAGTTATGCTTATTTTAATGGAGATAATGGAGTTTTAATAGAGCTTAAAAAAATCACAGGTCAAAATAGTTTAGAAGTTGCTAAAAATATTAAACAAGCCTTAATAGGTATTCAAGATTATCATAAAAATATAGATTTTAGTGTTGTGTATGATAAATCAGAAAATATTACAAAACACATATATCAAGTTGTATTTGATATGTGTTTAGGGGTGATTTTAACAATTTTAATAGTGTTTTTATTTTTAAGAAATATCAGTGCTACTATTATTGCTAGCATAGCAATTCCTACTTCAATTATTTCTAGCTTTTTTTTAATAGATTTATTTGGATACGATTTAAATCGTTTGACATTAATAGCACTTACTTTATCTATTGGTATATTTGTAGATGATGCTATAGTTGTAATTGAGAATATTAGTAAAAAGATTAAAACAGAAAAAAATGCTTTATATGCAAGTTATGAAGGTATTAAGGATATTGCTTTTTCTGTATTTAGTATCAGTATAGTTTTATTATGCGTGTTTATTCCGATTTCGTTTATGAATAGTATTTCTGGTTTGTTTTTTAATACATTAGGAATGAGCGTTGCTTTTGGGGTAATTATTTCGTTTTTGGTTTGTGTATTTTTAGTCCCAACCATTAGTGCTAGATTTTTAAATGTTAAAGATAGTAAGTTTCACGATAATACAGAAAAGTATTTTACTAGACTAGAACAATGGTATGAAAATACTCTTGATACTATATTAGAATACAAAAAGATTTTTATAGGTATTATTTTTATTTTATGTGCTTTATCTTTTTCTTTAGCACCTAAAATAGGACTTGATTTCTTACCTATGGAAGATGATAGCGAACTTCAAGTTCAAATAGAATCTAAAAAAGATGTATCAATAGATATTATGGAAACTAAATCTTTAGAAGTTTTAAAACAAATTAAAGAAAATAAAAATGTAGATTATGCTTATTTATTAGTAGGCTACGATGATGCAAAAGATAGAAAAAAATCTAAAATATATGTTAAGTTAAAACCATTAGATGAAAGAACTGAAAGACAAAAAGAAGTTGTTTCTAATCTAAGAGATAGTTTGAGTTTAAAAGAATTTAAAATCAAAGTTTTAGAAATACCTAAATTTGAAGGTGCGGGTATTGATGAGCCGGTTCAGTTTGTATTATTAGGTGATGATTTCCCTTCTTTAGTAAGTGCTAGTAGAAGAGCAAAAAATATTTTAAGCGAATTAAAAGGCGTTGTTGATATTAGCGATGATATTGATGCTTATGCAGATGTTTTAGCTATTTATATAGATAAAGAAAAAGCAAGAAAATTAAATGTAAATACTCAAGAATTAGCAGGGATAATTCAAACTTCTTTTGCTCACGCTAATGTTGGGGTTTTAGATGGTTTAAAAGATAGTAAAGATATATTTATTCAACTTGAAAAAGTATCTAAAGAAGATATGAAATCACTTGAAAAAATACAAATAAGAACTATGGATAATAATGTAATTAGTTTATTAAATGTAGTAAATATCAAACTAATTAAGGATAGTAGTAGTATCAATAGACTTAATAAAACTCGTTCTGTAAAAATTACTGCAGGAGTTGATAGAGTTTCTTTAGATGAGGTAAAAACAAAACTAGAAACTAATATGAGTAAAATTATGCAAAATACTGGATTAAGATATACATTTACTGGTTTTATTGACCTTTTAGAAGAAACGATTATTGGTTTTATTATGGTTATGATTTTGTCGTTTTTATTAATTTATTTAGTATTAGCAGCTCTTTATGAAAGCTTTATCGTTCCATTTGTAATAATGATTACAATGCCACTTGCGTTTGCAGGAGCTTGTATTGGTCTTTATTTGACAGGCAATACATTTTCTTTATTTGTTTTGGTTGCTCTTATTTTGTTATTTGGAATGGTTGGCAAAAACGCAATTTTATTAATTGATGTTGCAAATAAATTATGTGATAGCGGAGTAGGGGTTAAAGAAGCTCTTAAAATAGCTGGTAAAAGTAGAATTAGAGCGATATTAATGACTACGATTGCTATGATTTTTGCAATGCTACCTTTAGCTATTTCACACGGAGCTGGTTATGAGAGCAATTCTCCTATGGCAGTTGCAGTAATTAGTGGTCTTATTAGTTCAACCATATTAACACTTTTTGCTATTCCTGCAATTTATGAAGTATGCTATAAATTAGATAGAAAGTTAAAAAGAATTTATAAAAGAGATTTAATTTAAGGTTTTTTATCTTTTGGATAAAAAACCTAAGTTTTAAAATGAATAGCCTAATCCTATTCCAAAATTAACGCCTTTACCTACTAAATTATTATCATAGCCTACTTTTACTTGAGTATAAAACCCATTAAGTTGTCTTGAAATACTATAACCTAATGATATATCTCCTGATAGGACTGATTTTTCTTTTATATTATTGTTTGTGTAGTGCTTAGCAAATAATCTCATTCCAAGTATTAAATTGCTGTCCAAATACGATTTAGCAGCAATTCCTAGCGTTAATAGATTTGATTTTAAATTCTTATTAAAATTAGCGTTTTTTATAATATCACTACTTAAATTATATTTAGCCTTTTCATATCCTACACCGCCTAATAAAGAAAGCGATATATTGTAAATATCATTATAAAATCCATATCCACCTAAAGCTGTGAAATTATATAAATCAATATCAGTTTTGCTTCCTTGATTGCCTATAAAAAACCTTGAATATATATTAAAATGGCTAAAGTCTATTCCACCTACAAAATCATTATCATAATTATCCATTTTATATAAATATACACTTGCGTTTAAGGTGCTAGATAAATCATTGTCAAAAATATTATTTTTGTCTTTAATACTTGCACCTAGAGTGTTAAATTCTATAAAAGTTTGAGATATTAATAAATTGCTACAACAAAGTAAAGAAAAAATGATTTTTTTCATAAAAACTCCTTAAATAATTTATACAAATAATATTTGCATAGGTAATTATATTTTAAATATTATATCTATGGATAATATAAATAATAATTTTTATTAATTAGTATTTTATTAAACACTAATAATAAAGCTTTTTATTTTATAAAAATATATTTTGAAGTGTGTTTTTAAATTCTTTTAATAAAAATATAAATATTTATGATAATTTTAAGTGTTTATTATAAGTAGTATAGTTTGTAGATAAAAACAAGGCTTTAGGTAGTTTTTATGATTAAGTATATTAAATCATATATTATTTTATATTTTTTTAAGGATATATAAAATCTCTTTTACATGGATTTTACGATTGTTTAGATTTCTACTTGCTCTAAAGGTATTATATTTTTGCTCTAATATATTTAAGCTACCAAATTTTAAAAGAGTATTTTTAAATTCATCTTCACTTATTATGCCTTCGTTGTTATATGAGATTAAAATTATTTTTGCTTTTAGATTGTTTATTAGCTCAAAAAAGCTTTCGCTAGCTGTTTTTTTAGAATTATAAACGCTTTTATTCCAATCCTTTGTAATACCTGAAACCTTAGAAATATCTTGTGGTTTAATATAATTTGTAATTAGATTTAGCATAAAATAATTTGAGCCATAAGGGTGTTGATTGTAAGGTGGGTCAATATAGCATAAATCACAATCAAGCTCATTTGCTAAAACATTTGCGTCTTGCCAAAACACATTAAAAGGCACATTATGGTTTGAAAAAATAGGCATTGCTAATTCAATATTAGCAATAATTCTACTAAGAGCATTTTTGCCACTTCCACCCCATTCTCCTATGCCGTTTTTATTTTTGTAAAAGCCTTTAAAAACACCACTTGTATTTACTTTTACACTAGCTTCATATAAAAGTGGTGCTAAAAAGTATTTTTTATATTTGTGATTTTCTAGTAATAATCTTGCTGTATCAATATAACTAGCATTATAATTTGTATAAAAAGCTCTATCATTTTGAGTGATATTTAGCTCATCTTTAGGAGAGTAAAGCTCTCTTATAAAGCCGTTTTCATTAAAATTATTAATGATTTGTTCTTTTAGTTTTTTATGCTCTATTTCAAGCTCTTTATAAAAATTATTATCAATATTTGATAAATAGCATTCATTGATTGCTTTGCTATAACTTTCTAAATCATTTGCTATTAAATAGCTTGAGTGTTGTTTTAAAAATCTTGCGACAATGCCACTACCACTAAACAAATCAACCGAGCTTAATTTATCTTTTTTAAGCTCGGTTTTTGCATATTTTACGCCTTTTTCAATAAAGCCTAATAATGAGCGTTTATTGCCTAAATAAGTAATTATTTGTTCGCTTAAATAGGCTTTGTTTTCTTGCATTAAAACGCTTTTTTAGCTAGATTTATAACAGCTTCGTTAAACTCACTAACCTTAGCAAATTCTAAGCCTTGAGCAAGTGCTGCGGTGCCATAAGCTATAAATGCTAGATTTTTAAGGCTATCTTCGTTATTTTCGTTTATTAGTTTTGCTACTAATTCGTGTTTTGCATTTAGTTGTAAAACGCCTTTAGCATTCATTTTTTCTCCGCTAAATTGAGCCATCATTTTAGCCATCATATATTCTTGGTCTTTAGTATCATAAACTAAGCTTGATAATGAGCTTTCTAAAGAATTAGATAGAACTACTTCTTTTACATCATTTTCTAATATTTTGCTTAGTTTTTCACAAAAGCCTTTTTGCTCATCGTTTAATTCATCTTTTTTGATTTCATCAACTTCGTTTATAGCTTTTAAATCAAAATCTTTATATTTATGAACCATAGGAATTACGATTGGGTCAATCTTGTCGCTTAAAAGCAATACATTTATGCTATTTTTTTTGTAGCTTTCAAGTAAAGGTGAGTGTTTTAATAATTCTTTATTTTCACCGATTAGATAATAAATAGTTTTGTTTTCACCTAAATTAGCACAATATTCATCAAGTGTGATTTGAGTATCGTTTTGACTATTATCAAATTTGCATAATGCTAAAATCTCATCTTTGTTCGCACTTGGGTCAAACAATGCTTCTTTTAATACAGCACCAAATAATTTATAAAACTCATCATATTTATTAGCGTCATTTTTTTGTAATTTTTCTAATTCACCTAAAATCTTTTTAGTGCTGATTTCTTTGATTTTTCTTAAAATTACATTTTCTTGTAGTATCTCACGACTTACATTTAAAGGTAAATCCTCAACATCAAGCACACCTTTAACAAATCTTAAGTAACTTGGTAAAATCTCTTCTTTTTCGCTAATTAATACTCTTTTTACATAAAGTTTTATACCTTTTTCATAATCTACTCTATATAAATCGTGTGGAGCATTTGCAGGGATAAAAAATAAGCTTGAATATTCTAAAGAACCGCCCTCACTTTTAGTATGAACATATAAAATCGGCTCTTTGCTATCATAACTTATACCTTCATAGAATTTTAAATAATCTTCTTTTTTAAGACTTGCTTTGTTTTCTCTCCATAAAGCTTTTGCTTTATTGATTTGCTCGAATTTTAATTCAGTTTTAGCGTTTTCTCCTTCTCCAACACTTATCTCTTTTTCCAAGAAAATCGGATAAGAAATATGATTTGAATACTTGCTAACTAGATTTTCAATAGTGTGAGTGTTTAAAAACTCATCATCTTTTAAATGTAGAACTATTTTTGTGCCAAAACTATCTTTATTTGTTTTAGTGATTTCATAACCATTTGTATCAGAACTCCATAAAAACGAATCATTGCTTAAGGCTTTTTTAGTATAAACTTCAATTTTATTTGCAACCATAAATGCTGAATAAAATCCAACACCAAATTGACCTATCAAATCGCTATTTTTCTTAGCATCTTCGCTTAAATTTTCTAAGAATTTCTTAGTTCCACTTGAAGCAATTGTGCCTAAATTATTATTTAAATCAGCTTCGTCCATACCTATGCCGTTATCTTCTATGATTAATAATTTAGCGTCTTTATTAATACTAATTTTAATACTAGGATTAAAGCTAATTCCTTTATAAGCTTCATCGCTAAGGCTTAAGAAATTTAGCTTATCTATAGCGTCGCTTGAGTTTGATATAAGCTCTCTTAAAAATATTTCTTTATTTGAGTAAAGTGAATGAATCATTAAATTAAGTAATTGATTTACTTCGGTTTTAAATTCCATATTTTCTCCTATTTAAAAAAATTTAAAGCAATATAAGTTGCTATTAGTCCAAATACTACATTTAAAATAATATTTGCACTAAAGGCAACGAAGCCTAATGATTTTAATAATGTTATGCTCTCATAAGTAATTGATGAAAAAGTAGTAAAAGCACCCAAAAATCCTACTACTATTAATAATCTTATCTCGTTTAAACTCTCGTAATTTTTAGCTAGTGCATAAAATAATCCTATCAAAAAACAGCCTATTAAATTAACGATTAATGTCCCAGCTATAAAGAATTTAAAATCAAAATTACGATTTATAAAAGTGCTTAAAATATATCTTAAAACAGCACCAATGGCTCCACCTAAAGCAACCATAAAAATATTCACTCATTAGCCTTGAAATATTCATTAATTGCTTCTTGCATTAAGTCTTTTGCATTGTCTAATTCATTAGCTTTTAGTGGTTGTAAAGGTATTATTGTAAGTTTTTTACCTAAGTGAATTGTTATTCTTTTACTATCTAAAATCTCTTTTGAACCAATAATTACAACAGGTTGAACTAAAACATCTAACTTAGTAGCTAGCATTGAAGCGCCTTTTTTAAATCTTAATAACTCATAACCATCACTTCTAGTTCCTTCAGGAAACATAGATATGTTTCTATTATTATTTAATCTATCGTTTGCTTCATTTATAACTCTTACAAAATCTCTTGCGTTTTCTCTATCTATTGAAATCATTTTAGGTAATTTTATGATATTTCCAAAGAAAAATAATTCTTCAATCTGTTTTTTTGCAATCCAAGCTAAATCGTATGGATATACATCTTCAAGTGCGATAATATCTAGCATTGAGCGATGATTTAGGATAATCATTCTTGCATTAGGATTAAAATCGCCTTTTATTTCTATTTTATAACAGCACAATTTACGGATAAATTTTGCCCAAGTTTTTCTAATAACCCAATTTTTTTTAGGGAAAATAAACATTAAAACAATTACAAAAGCAATGCTGATTGCTATGATTATTGCTAGAAAAATACTTAAGATTTTATTCAATATCTTCATTTTTTACCCAACCACTTGTATTTTCATCAAGTGCTATTTTTACAAAATTGTCTTTTTTGGTTATGATTTTTACTTCTTTTATGTCAGTATTTTTATAAAAAATAGTTGAATTATTAGTTGGTAAAATTCTAACACTTGCACCTGATTTTAATTTAGCACTACTAAAATTCCCACCATCAATAAAGCTAAAAGCCACAAAAACTATAGCAAGTGCTATTAAAGAAAAAAACCTTTTAAAAATTACTACAATTATGAGACAAATTACAGCTAAGATTAAGCTTCCAATTTGTAAATAAAAATTAATTTCTTTTGTTATTGGATTTAAGTCTGTTTGAGTGCTTATTTCTTCAGATTCTACTATGATTTTATTAGAATATTCTATGAATTTATTTTCTAATGGGTCATAATATGAAAAAGAGAAATTTTTCATATTATTAGGAAAAATTAAAGCAATTGAGCATTTTGCATTTTCATAGTCTTTTCCGACATTTGTAATGCTTTGTGATTTTGCAGTTTTTAAAGAAAAATTATTAAAATTAGTGTTATTTGCTTTTGCGTCCATTCCACATATAACGCTAGTTTCATCATATTCAGTGCATTTTAAATTCGTAATTTTTAAATCACTTGCAACTAACTCTACATAATCTTTATTAAATTTTAATTCTTCAATTTTTAAATTATCTAGGCTGATTTTAGCATTTCCTACTTCTTGAGTATTTCTAAATAACTTAGCATCAATTGAGTTTAGTTTAGCATTTGCTGTATTTGCTTGAAAATAAACACGAGTAGTATAAATTCCATTTTCGCTATTAAATTTAATATCTTTATTTAATTGTTGCATATCAATGCTTTTTTCAAAATTAATTTGCGGAGTAAAATTTGTTTTGTAATTAGAATTAATTGTTATATCTATATAAAAAACTTCTTTAGTTTTTACAGAATTTTTTGAAAAATTAGCATTAATAGCAAGTTCTACTTTATCATTAAATTCTTCTTTAATATCGCTAGTAAAACTATTTGCATCTTCATTATTTTGATTAAGGTTTGTATAAACTTGAGCGTCCATTACACTTAATTCTTTTGATGGAGCTGCAAATAAAATACTAGCAAATATCAAAAAGATTATTTTTTTCATTAATTTCCTTTAATTACTAAGATTTTTAAAGCGTCAATTGCTGATTTTAATTGAGAATCTTCATTGATTTGCTCTTGAGTTAGCGTATTTTTATCGGTTTTGTTTTCTTTTTTACCATCAATTTTTTCTAATTCATTTTCTAGGTGTTTTTTAAGTTCACTTTCTTTTATACTAAAGCCACTATCTTCAGTATTTACCTTACCAGGATACACAATAATATCAGGAGTAACTCCTACTGCTTGAATTGTTCTTCCACTTGGTAGGTAGTATTTTGCAATTGTTAGTTTTATACCTTCTTTATCATTGATTTCTCTAATCATTTGAACACTTCCTTTACCAAAAGTCTTCTCACCAACAATAATCGCTCTTTTTCTATCTTGCATAGCTCCACTTACGATTTCGCTTGCACTTGCACTTCCACCATTTACAATTATACTAATAGGTATTTTTGTATTTATTGCAGCACCTTTAATTGCTAAAGTATCTATTTTAGCACTTTCATCTCTTCCTTTTTGAGATACTAAAATACCTTTATCAATAAATAAATTCAATAAATCTGTAGCTTGGTTTAATAAACCACCTGGATTGTTTCTTAAATCAATTACTATCCCTTTAATATCCTTATTAATAGCTAATGCGTCTTTTACTTTACTTACAACATTTCTATCAAAACTTGTAATTCTAATGTATAAAAAGTCTGTATTTTCTATTTTTTTAGTATAAACGCTTTCAACTTTTATAATATCTCTTGTTATCGTAAAATCTAGTGGCTTTTTCTCGCCTTTTCTATATATTGTAATATTAATCTTAGTATTTGGTTTGCCACGCATTTTAGAAACTGCGTCATCAAGATTCATTCCTATCGTGCTTTCATTTTCAATTTTTAAAATAACATCGCCTGATTTTATACCAATTTTATCAGCAGGTGTTCCTTCAATCGGTGCAATAACGGTTATTGCATTATCTTTAATTGATAAAGTCATTCCAAGACCGCCAAATTCTCCGTTTGTGCTTTCTTGTAAAGATTTGAAATTCTTTTCATTTAAAAATGCTGAATGTGCGTCAAGATTACTCAATAATCCTTCTAAAGATTTATCCACAAGTTGCTCTATACTGATTTCATCAACATAATTTGCTTCAATCATTCTAAAAGTCTTAATAAGCTTTGAGAATGCTTGTCTTTCAGCTTCTTCATCAGTTTTTGCAAACAACGAAATTCCAAGTGCAACACACAAAAATATCTTTTTATTAAAATTCACGATAGCTCCAATAAGATTTAAGATTAAAGCTGTGATTTTAACGCAATTTTTTAAATACAAGTAAGCAATTATATGTATTTTTAAATAAAAAACTTAGCACTTAAGATATTTAAGTGATAAATTTAATTTTATACTTGACAATAATAGACTAAAGTAATATAATGCGAACCATATCAATTAAAGGAGATAATATGAATATTCAAGATAAATTAACAAATCAATTTAATGAAACTTTAAGTCAAGCAGTGAGCTTATGTGTATTTAATAAAAATCCAAATATAGAACCATTTCATATTTTATGGGCTATTGCTAATGATTCAAGTTCTATTCTTAATCAAGTATTTAATAAATTATCAATAGATAAAACTGCAATTTCATTAATGCTAAAAAGCAAGGCTGATAATTTAGTAAAAAGCGATGGAGTAAATGCTAATAATGTAAAACCTAGTAATGCACTTTTAACTTCACTTGAAAAGGCTATTGGATTTGCTTTAAGCAAAGGTGATAGCTACTTAAGCACTGATATGTGGATAATTAGTGAGTGTGATAAGGGTGGAATTTGTGAGTTATTAAAAGATTATTTAGATTTACTTGTATTAAAAAGTGAATTAAATGCTTTAAGAGGTGATAGAAAAATTAGCGAAAAAGAGCAAGATGATATAAGTAATAAAGAATTAGAAAAATACACCACAAATCTAGTTGAATTAGCAAAATCAGGCAAACTTGACCCGATTACAGGAAGGGATAATGAATTAGAAAGGCTTATGCAAATCTTAATTAGAAAAAGCAAAAATAATCCTATTTTATTAGGTGAGCCAGGAGTTGGTAAAACAGCTATAGTAGAAGCTCTAGCTCAAGCAATTGCTAATAAACAAGTGCCAAGCTCTTTAGCTAATAAACAAATATTAAGTCTTGATTTAGCAGCACTTGTTGCAGGAGCAAAATACCGCGGAGAATTTGAAGAAAGACTTAAAAATATAATTGAAAGTGTAAAAGCAAATCCTAATATTATAATTTTTATTGATGAAATTCATACAATATTAGGTGCAGGTGCAAGCGAAGGAAGTATGGATGCTGCTAATATACTTAAACCTGCTTTAAGTAGGGGCGAGTTTAAAACCATTGGTGCAACCACTTTAAAAGAATATAAAAAATATTTTGAAAAAGATGCTGCAATGCAAAGAAGATTTCAAAGCATAATTGTGAATGAACCAAGCGTAAATGATGCAATAGCAATGCTTAGGGGTCTTAAAGAAAGATTAAGCGCTCATCATAATGTAAGTATTAATGATAAAGCTTTAGTAGCTGCTGTTAAGCTTAGTAATCGTTATATTCAAGGAAGATTTTTGCCTGATAAGGCAATAGATTTAATAGATGAAGCTGCGGCTGAACTTAAAATGCAAATTGAAAGTGAGCCAAGTGCTTTAAGAAATGTAAAAAATAATATCGTTAGATTAAGAGTTGAAAAAGAAGCTTTATTAATGGAAGGCGAAGAAAAAAATAAAGAAAGATTAAAAGAAATTGAAAATGAATTAAGTGAATTTAGCGAAGAAGAAAGAAAATTAAGAATGAAATTTGAAAACGAGCAAAGAGTATTTGCCGAAATTTCAAAGAAAATGAACGAGATTAATAATTTGCAAAATGAAGCAAATATTGCAAAAAATAAAGGAGATTATCAAAAAGCAGGAGAGATTGAATACGGAAAAATCCCACAAGTTAAAAATGAGCTTGAGAATGCTAAGGCAAATTGGCAAGAGTTAAAACAAAGCGGAACTTTACTTAAAAACGAAGTTGATGATGAGCAAGTCGCTTTAATTTTGGCAAAAATGACAGGAATAAAGGTTAGTAAATTACTAAGCAATGAGAGTGAAAAATACTTAAATCTTGAAAATAATTTACAAACTCGTGTGGTAGGACAAGATAAAGCTATAAAAGCTTTAGCTCGTGCAGTAAGGGCAAATAAAGCAGGGCTTAGTGATAGCAATCGTCCTATAGGAAGCTTTTTATTCTTAGGGCCTACAGGAGTTGGTAAAACTGAATTAGCAAAAGCAATTGCAAAAGAGCTTTTTGATGATGAAAAGGCTTTAATTCGTTTTGATATGAATGAATATGCTGAAAGCTATAGAGTAAGCAATTTAATAGGTTCTGCGGTTGGTTATGTAGGAAGTGATGAAGGCGGACAATTAACAGAAGCTGTTAAAAATAGACCTTATTCGGTGTTACTTTTTGATGAGATAGAAAAAGCTCATCCTGAGATTTTTAATATATTTTTAAATATGTTAGATGAAGGAGCTTTGAGTGATAATAAAGGCTTTAGGGTTGATTTTAAAAACACTTTAATAATATTTACAAGTAATATTGGAGCAGCTAAGTTTGTAGAGATTAAAGATGAAAAAGAAAGAAATGAATTAATAAATAAAGAATTATTAAAATACTTTAAACCAGAATTTGTAAATAGGCTTGATGAAATAGTAGGATTTAATGCTTTAGACAAAGATTTATGCTTACAAATTGTTGATATTTTGCTTAAAAATACTAGCAATAAATTAGCAGAACTTGGAATTAGCTTTAGTATTAGTGAGAATGCAAAATTAGAAATTTTAAATCTAGGATATAGTGATGAATATGGTGCTAGAGCCTTAAAAAGAACTATATATCAAGAAATTGATTCAAGACTTAGTGAGCTTATTTTACAAGGGAATTTGAAATCTTTTGTAGAAGTTGATTTTGATAAGGAATTTATATTTAATACGAAATAATTTTATCCCGATTAAATTCGGGATAATTCTTTAAAAACTACTAAAATTATTAAAAATACAATATTTATCCAAGTAAAATTGATTATGTATTTAAAAGCTTTATTTTTATAAGAATTAATATAGTATTTATAAGAAATTAAACTCGCCATAGAAGCTATTAAAGTCCCTAATGAGCCAATATTTACCCCTAGTAATAATTCTTTATAATCATTTGTAAAACTAGCTAAAAACACACAAGCAGGAACATTGCTAATAATCCAAGATAAAAATATACTTAGATAAAAAATATCAAATTCTTTAATACTTATAAAATAACTTATATTTTTTACAAATATAAAAAGATTTATAAAAATTATAATAAGAGAAAAATCAGCTTTAAAAATTGCGTTTTTATTGCTAATAAATAAGCTTATAAAAACTATAAAAAAGCCTAAAAATATATTTAAAATATCACTAACACATAAAATTGATATGAAAAATAATGCTAGGTTTTGGATAAATAATTTTTGATTTATTTGAGTTTTTATAAGATTTTTTAGTTTTATGTTTTTGTTTTTAATATTTATGGTAAAAATAAATAATAATATTAAAGATATAATGCAGTAAATATAAGTGCTTTTAAAAAAGCTTAAAAAATCTAAATGAAAATATGTGAATATAAATAAATTTTGTGGATTTCCAAATGGGGTTAGCATTGAGCCAAGATTTGCTGCTATTGTTTGTAATATTATGATTTGCATAGTAAATTTTTTCGCTTTTAATTCTTTTAATAAATAAATACTAAAAGGCACAAAACAAAGCAATGCTACATCATTAGTAACCAACATAGAGCTAAAAAAACATATTAGTATTAGTAAAATTGCTATGGTTTTTAATTTGGTAATTTTGTTTAATACATAAAAGGCAAGTAGCTTAAATGCTCCTATTAATTCTAAGGATTTATTAACAGCTATAAACATAGAAAGTAAGGCAAGTGTCTTAAAACTTATAAAATCATATAAAGAATTTAAATAAGTAAAATCAATACCTTTAAAAATAATTAAAACAACAAAACTAATTAATGAAAGAATAAATGTAAATAGCATAAGTTTAATTCATTCCGAAAAACGGAATGAATATTAATAATCGTCTTTTTCGCTTACTTGATATTCAAGCTCTTCAATTCTATCTTCTAAACCATAAATAATCTCTTTTAATTTTTCAAGTTCCATAAAGATTTTATCGCTTGAGTTTTTATCACGATTATTATTGAATTGTTTCATAATACCAAGTTCAGCTTTTAATTTTTCAATTTCATTTTGTAATTCTTCAACTTTACTTACTTCGTTAGACAATGTAGTTTCCTTTGATTTAGATTTAACAGCTTTATCTTCAACTACTTCTTTTTCTACTTTTTCAGCTTTTGTTGCAGTTGGTTTTTTTGCTACTTCTTTAGAAGTTTCTTTTTTACTTACTTCTTTTTTAGCCGTTTCTTTTTTAGCAGTAGTTTTTTTAGCTGTTTGCTTTGTTTCTTTTTCGCTAGTTTTTTTAGTAGCCATTATTTCTCCTTTATATATTTAAAAACCGAATTGTAAAAGTAAATAGTTAATTATTACCTAAAAATTCGCTAATTTTTTTCTTAACATTCGCATTTGTTAAATTGCTTATTTCTCCTTTGAAATTACCATCTTTATCAATTATATAAAAACTTGAGCTATGAGCTACGGTGTATTCAGCAGCACTATCTTGATAAATATACTCATATTTTACCCCATAGTTTTTTGAAATTCTTTTAAGCTCATCTTCGCTAGGCACAAGTCCTAGTGAGTTTTTATAAAAATATTGCACATATTCATTTATATCATTTGCCGTATCTCTTTTAGGGTCAAGACTAATAAATAATATTTTTATATCATTTCTATTTAATTCATTTAAAGCTTTAGTGGCAATAGCTAAAGAAGTAGGGCATATATCAGCACACAATGTGTAGCCAAAGTAAATTAATAAATTATCTCCTTTAAAATCTTTAAGGGTATAAGTTTTATCACCTGCTCCTTTTAAATTAAAATCATATTTATTATTAAAACAAGCAGTTAAGATTAATCCTAAAAAAATAAAAATAATTAGCTTTTTCATACTATCTCCTAACATCAAAATCTATAGATAAATCAAGGCTTTTATTGTCATTAAATAATTCTAATCTATATCTCATAGTATTTTCAGTACAAGCACTAAAAACAATATCTGCAATATAAGCATTATTAATCTTTTCAAATTCTCCTACAATATCTCCCATATACATATTAAGCCCATAAAGTCTTGCATTTAATTTGGGAAAATCTTCTAAATTTTTAATAATTACTTTTGTTTCTTCTAAGGTTTTTAGCGGTTTTGGACTTAAATCAAATATGATTTTTTTACCATTATAATCTACTTCACACTCACTTACATTTAAATCGCAACTAAGTGGAGTTAATGTAGTGATTAACTCCCTTTTTTTAGAATTTGGATAAAAATAAAACAAACTTGCAAAAATAGCAATTATTACTAATAAAAATATTAATTTTTTCATTAATGAGCGTGAATTATTGATTTTGCTGGAATGTCTTTTAATTCAACTTTTTCGCCATTACTAAAGCTTAGTTCTAAATTAAGTTTAGTATCTTCTTTAATGCTATCTTTAATATCCATTAGCATAATATGATAGCTTTTTGGTTTTAGTTCTAAAGTATCATTTGCCTTGATTGTTGCGTCTTGTATTCTAATCATTTTCATCATACCATCTTCGTGAATATGAGTGTGGATTTCTGTATTTTTTGCAAAATCACATTTAGCATCAACTAACTTTATATCTTCATTTGAGTTGTTTTTAATACTCATAAAAATAGCTGAATTTTTTGCATTTGGTGGGGTAATTTTAACATAAGGCTCACTTATTTCTATATTGTTTGCAAATAAACTTGCACCTAAACTTAACGCTAATAATATCTTTTTCATTGAATTCTCCTTTTTAATAAAAACGATAAGGATTATAAATAAATTTTTCTTAATGAAAGCAATAATCAAAAAAACATTTTTGGTATTAACTTAGCTTTAAAATTACTTTTTATAATTAGTCCTTAACTTTTATAGGAGCTAATAGTGAAAAAAATCATAATTTTATTATTATCAATTTATTTATATTCAGACAATTTATTACAAATTTATTTAAAAGATGGCATAGGTGCAGTTGAAAATAAGCTTGAAGCTGGACTTAGTGATGTTAAGTTTTGGCAAACTCAATTGCAAGGACTTGATTTAAAATATGGATACTATAGCGATGATGCTATGGTGGTAGTAGTTGATAAAGATAAACAAAAATTAGTTTTATTTGAAGAAAAAAACAACAAATTAACACCTAAATTCGAGCAAAGTGTAATAACAGGTCTTATGGGTAATAAAGAAAGAGAAGGGGACTTAAAAACCCCTATTGGAGCTTATCAGGTTTTAAACAAAATGGTTCCACCTGATAATTATTATGGACCTTATGCTTTTGTTTTAAACTATCCTAATTTATATGATAAAGTTCGTAAAAAAACAGGCTCTGGAATTTGGATTCATGGTTTTCCACTTGAAGGCGATGTAAGATATGATGCTTATAAGACTAAGGGTTGTGTTGTAATGACTAATGATGTTTTGCTAGATTTTAATGGCATTGTAAATAATAAAAAAATATATGTATTAATTAATGAAAAAGGCGTTGTTAGCACAAATGCTGATGAAATTGCTTTAATATTGGCTAATTTATTTGACTGGAAAAATGCTTGGACTAACAATGATTATAAAACATATCTTAGTTATTATAGTGATGAGTTTATTAAATATGATGGCACGAAAATATCTGCTTTTAAGGAGCAAAAAAAGGCAATTTTTAGTAGAAAGCAGGATAAAACAATACAATTTAAAGATATAAATATAATTCCTTATCCTAATTTAGAGCAAAGAAAAATATTTAAGATTACTTTTTATGAAAATTATGCTACTTCAAGTTATACTTTTAATGGCGAAAAAGTTTTATATGTTGAATTAGTAAATGGAAAAATATCAATCTTAACGGAGCAATAATGGCATTTATCACAATTAATAAAGCAAATTATTTTCATAATTTAAATGAGTGCTTAAAAAAAGTTAGTAGCATTGATAAATTAATCATTATTTTAAAGGACAATGCTTACGGGCACGATATTAATATAATTAGTGATTTGGCTTTAGAATTTGGTATTAAAAATGTCGCAGTAAAAAACATAAATGAAGCTAGTATTATTCAAAATAAATTTAAAAATATATTAATACTATCTCAAATTCCAAAGCATTATAAAGCTTGCGATAATTATATTTTAGCGATTAATGATTTGAGTTATTTTGATTATTTAAATAATGAAGATAAAGTCGCTTTAAAACTTGATACTAATATGCATAGAAGTGGAATATGTGAAAACAATTTAGAATTAGCTCTAAAAATTATTAAAGAAAAAAAGCTGAAATTAGTATCAGCTTTCACTCATTATTCAAGTCCAAATAATATTAAAAATCAAAAACCACTTTATATAAAAATGTGCGAGTTTATAAAGAATAATTATTCTGATGAAGTGTTTTTTCACTCTGCAAATTCTAGCACTTTATTTTTAGATGAAAATGAATACGATAAGGCTGCTAGAGTAGGTTTAGCACAATTTGGATATTGCGATGTAAAGGCTAATTTAAAGCCGGTTTTAAGTCTTTGGGCTGAAAAAATTAGCTCAAGAATTATTAGTGCTGGAGATAGTATTGGATATGATGAGATTTTTGTATCTAATAAGGATTTAAAAGTTGCTAATTATGATTTAGGATATGGAGATGGGCTTTTATATTATAAAGGTTTAAAAGAATTTAAATTAGCAAATAATGAACAAGTTTTAGGCAAAATCTCAATGGATAGCTTTAGTATTGAAGATACTAATAAAGAAAATATCTGCGTATTTAACGATGCTTTAAAATACGCAAATTATTTTAATACTAATGTTTATGAAGCTTTAGTTAGATTAAATCCAAGTATTAAAAAAATAATAATTTAATGCTTTTCTATAATTAATACATAAAGTTTTACAACTGATAAAAATAAAGCCAAAATAGCAGGCCCTAATATAACTCCCCAAAAGCCAAATGTAGAAATACCAGCAATCATTGCAAAAAATATCAAAAGCTCATTGACATTTGCTGGAGTTTTTAACAATTTTTCATTAATCCATCTAATTATTAATGGCTTTACAAAAGTATCTGCAATAATAGAAATCATAATAATTGAATAAAGTGCAATTATTATAGCATTTGCTGTATTGCCGTGAGAGTATTCATACAAACTAACAGGAACCCAAAGTAAAGCACCGCCTATTAATGGAATTAGCGAAGATATTGCATATAAAATACCCATTAAAAGTCCGTTATATCCAAAATACATTAAAAATACTGCAAATAATAAACCTTCAAAAACAGCAGTAATAATTACAGAATAAAACACAACGCTCATTACATTAGATACTTCGCCTAATACATTTTCAAATTCACTTTTTTTAAGCGGCATAAGTTTTCTAAAAAATCCTACAAGTTCTACTCCGTAATAATTTGCGAAGAAATAAAATATTATTATTAATATAAGTTCAGTAAAGAATTTAACACCTGATTTTGTAAAATTTGAAGCATAATTTAATATATTTTTACCTACATTATTTAAATCTATTTCATTTAAAGCTTCTTTTACTTTTGGCTCTATGTAGTCTAAATTGCTTGGTAAATTAAATTCTGCTGATTTTAATTTTGTAATTGTTGTTTGAATTTGAACTATATCTAAGTCTTTAATTGAACTTGCTAAAGAAAAGCTAGTGTATGCAAGTGGAGCAAAAAATAATAAAGACATCATAGTTGTTAAAACTATTGGAGCTACATATTTTCTTTTTGTTTTTATGAATATTTTATGATGAAGATTTGCAGTAGCAACTGCCATTAAAACAGCGATTGCAATAGTTAATAAAAAAGGTTTAAATAAATAAAGCAAACAACATAAAACCAATAAAACAATAGCTGTTATAAAATATTTAGCATTCATTTATTTAGCCTTTGTGGTAGGTGAATAATTTTTGGATTTAAAGCTGATAGATAAGGATTATTATCGTTAAAATCTCTTTTGTATATCATAAATTGGTCAGTTACAAAAAGTAGCCAATCTACTAATTCATCGCTAGCAGGACCTCTCATATCTCTAGCTTCATCTAAGACATCTTCAACAATTTTACAAATATTTACGAATTGATTAATTTTTAAAAAACCACTAGCGCTTTTCATATTATGAAACATTCTAAAAAGCTCATTTACTTTATTTTTATATTTATCTTCATCTTCAAGTGCGATAATAACAGGCTCTAAAGAATCGCAAAAAATATTAAAATGGGTCATAAAATCATCAACGATATCAAAATCAAATTCTAATTCTAATTGCCCTAAAAGTCCTAAATTTTTATTCATGTAATCACTCGTTTTTATATTTTGCTAAGATTATACAAATTATTTACAAACATTATTTAAGGTAAAAAATGGAAAGAATAGTTGAAATTGAACAATTTAAAGATGATAGCAAATATGAAATTAGCCTAAGACCAAGCACTTTTGATGAATATGTAGGTCAAAACAAAACTAAAGAGAATTTAAAAGTATTTATAAAATCAGCAAAGTTAAGAAATGCCCCACTAGATCATACTTTATTTTTTGGCCCTGCAGGTCTTGGAAAAACCACTTTAGCAAATATAATTGCAAATGAAATGGGAGTAAATATTAAAACAACAGCAGCGCCTATGATAGAAAAAAGCGGAGATTTAGCTGCAATTCTTACAAATCTTGAAGATGGAGATATATTATTTATTGATGAAATTCATCGCTTAAGCCCTGCTATTGAAGAAGTTTTATATCCAGCGATGGAGGACTTTCGTCTTGATATTATAATAGGAAGTGGCCCTGCAGCTCAAACCGTTAAAATTGATTTAGCTAAGTTTTGCTTAATTGCTGCTACTACTAAAAGCGGTGGAATTTCAACTCCGCTTAGGGATAGATTTGGGATTAATTGTAGGCTAGAGTTTTATACCCCTGATGAACTTGCTTTAATTATTAGCAAAGCTGCTTTAAAGCTTGATATTACCTGTGATAACGACGCTAGTAAAGAAATAGCTAAAAGATGCAGAAGCACCCCAAGAATTGCCCTTAGACTTCTTAAAAGAGTTAGGGATTTTGCCATAGTAAATAATGAAACAAAAATCACTTTAAAAAGAGCTAAATTAGCGCTTGAGAGTTTAGGTGTAAATGAATTAGGTCTTGATGAGTGCGATTTAAATTATCTTGAGTTTTTATGCAAGGCTAAAAAAGCAGTGGGCTTAAATACTATTGCAGCAGCTTTAAGCGAAGATGAAAGAACTATTGAAGATGTAATCGAGCCTTATTTAATAGCAAATAATTACATAGAAAAAAGTGCAAAAGGAAGAGTAGCAACCACTAAAGCTTATTCGCTTTTAAAATTAAGTGGTTATACACCTTCTTTATTTGATATAAATTAAGAATTAAATTCTTAATTTATTTTTACACCAAATCTTTTTCTTTTGCTAATTTTAAGGCTTTAAAAAATACATTTAATTCTTCAATATTTCCTACGCTAATTCTGTTAAATAAAGGATAATTATGTATTTTTCTACCTACTTTAACGCCGTTTTCTAGCATAAAATTATGATAATTTTCACTTTTTATTTTATGTAAAATAAAATTAGCATTAGATTTAAAATAAAAAATATCCAATTCATTTAAAACCTGTTCTAATTTAGCCTTATTTTCTAAAGTCATAGCTCTTGTTTTACTTACAAATTCTTCATCTTTTAAAGCATTTATAGCACAAAATAAAGCATAAGCATTGATATTGTCTATTAAAATAAACTCATCAATAAAAGAAAGCAATTCATTTTCAGCAATAGCATATCCTATTCTAAGTCCCGCTAGAGCATAGATTTTAGAAAAGGTTCTAGTAATTATTATATTTTTTTGACATTTTTTAATACTTATAAAATTAGTATTGTATTCGGCATAAGCTTCATCTAAAATCATATAAGTATTATCCTTACAAATTGAGCATAAATACCCTAAATCATTTTGGCTAAGCTCTTTTGCACTTGGGTTGTTTGGGTTGGTAATATAAATTAAATTATATGAGTTTTTTAATGGCTTTATATCATTTACATTTAGGATAAAATCATCTTTTAAATAAATATAAGTGATTTTTACTTTTAAAGCTTTTGCAATGCTTAAAACCAAATCAAATGTTGGCATAGGAACTATTAAATTAAGCTCTTTATTTTCGCTTTTTGCTCTTGCATTTAAAGCACAAATTGTTCTATAAATAATATCGCTTGAGCCACAACCTAAGCTTATGTTATTTGATTTTACATTATGCTTTTTGGCTAGTTCTTCTTTTAGCAAATACTCGCTATCGCAAGGGTATTTACACATTAAATCATAATCATTCATAATGCTTTTAAAATCGTGTTTTATTAAGGTATTTTCATTATTTGATAAATCAATCATCTTTTAACTCCTTGTTTAAATAATTTGCCAATTTTTTTGCACTAGCAAATGCAAAATGTATATTAAATCCGCCTAAAATCCCTGCTACATTTAAACATTCACCTATGAAAAATAAACCTTTATTTTCTAAGCTTTCATAATGCTCATTTAGGCTTTTTAGGCTAATTCCACCTTTACAAACTTCTGCTTTATTAAATCCTAGATTTCCTGCTGGTGCGAACTCATAATTATATAATTTATTTATAATCTCTTTTTCTTCTAAATTATATTTATTCATTGCTTTATCGCTTAAATTATTTGCATTTAAGTATTCTTTAATAAAAGCTTTAGGTAAAGATAAATGCGTGCTAGCTTGCTTTAAACTACTAAAATCTATTTTAAAATCATTTAGAAAATTAATTTTGATTTTGCCTTTAGTCCAAAACAATGAAGCACTCAAAACCACAGGGCCGCTAATACTTTTATGGGTAAATAACATAGAACCTTTAAAAATATCATTAATGCAAACTTCAATGCTAATTCCACTAAGATTTTTCATAAAAAACTCATCTTTTTGTAAAGTAAGTGGCACTAAAGCAGGTAAAAACTCGCTAAATCCTATTTGAAATTCTTTTGCAATTTTTAATGCAATATCGCTTACTCCTAAAGTAGCAAAAGAAATTCCACCAGTAGCAATTACTACATTTTTAGCTAAAAACTCGCCTTTATTTGTGATGATTTTATAAGAATTATTTGCCTTTTCTAAGCCTAAAACTTTAGTATTTAGCATAATTTTTGATTTATTTTGACTTAATAATTTATCAAGGATTAACGAAGAATTAGGAGCAAAAAACTGCTTATTTCTAATTTTATTAAACTTAATTCCTTTAAAAAAATTAAGATTATCTTGATAGCTAAACTCATCTAAACTTTGCTTTAATTTATCATAATCATCGCATAAATACGATTTAATATTGATATTTTCATTTGTTACATTGCATTTGCCACCACCACTTATTAAAAGTTTTTTAGCAACGGCGTTATTTTGCTCTAAAATTAAAGCATTTTTTTTCAAATTAGCAGCCAAAAATAATCCCGCTGCTCCAGCTCCAATAATTATTAAATCTTTAATGGTTTGTCCTTTTGGTATTTTTATTACTTATAATACTAAAAATTATAAAGGATAGATAATGAAAATAATAATTGCGAGTTCAAATAGTGGTAAATTAAAAGAATTTAAAGAATTATTAACAAATTGCGAGCTTTATTTAGCAAGTGATTTTGTTAGTGATTTTAATCCTATTGAAAATGGAAATAGCTTTAAACAAAATGCAAAAATTAAAGCAAAAGCATTGTGGGATAAATTAAGCGAAGAAGATAAGAAAAATTATGCAGTATTAGCTGATGATAGTGGTCTTTGCGTTGAGGCTTTAGATAATGCTCCAGGCATTTTTTCTGCTAGATACGCAAATGATTTTAGTGATGAAAAAGATGCTAAAAATAGAGAAAAATTACGCCTTGAATTAACAAAAGTTGGAGTTGATTTTAGTAAAGCTAGTTTTGTTTGTGTTCTATGCTTAATTACTAATTCAAAGATAGAATTTGCAAAAGGCGTTTGCGATGGAACGATTAGTAAAATAGAAAGCGGTAATAATGGTTTTGGCTATGATAGTATGTTTATTCCTTTAGGATTAAGTAAGACTTTTGCAGAGCTTAGTCAAGATGAAAAAAATAAAATTAGCCACAGATTTAAGGCTTTAGAAGAATTAAAAAAGATTTTTTAATAAATTATA